>JAJRQP010000331.1 GCA_024280195.1 Bacteroidota bacterium
ACAAATGGAAATCTGGAGGGTTGAGACTTTTGAATGAGCTAGCAACATTGTGTTTAGTTGCAATCGTTTTTTTAGTTGAATTGCAAAATGGAATGGATTGGATTAAAGGAACAGTTGGCTTTTTTGCAGTCGCATTTGGATTGATGATTTTGATTAAAATTTATAAACGAATTAGAAGCCGATCCGCCAACTGACGGATCAAGATGTCGAACAGGAGTTCGGCACAAACTTATTAAATGATAAATTATGTACACTAACTTACTCGTAGAAACGAACGGACAAATTGCTGAAATAACGATTAATCGCCCAAAGCAGTTGAATGCACTCAATAAAGAGACAATTGCTGAATTGCACGAAGCATTGAAATCAGCGGATGAAAATACAGCAATTGGTGTGATCATCTTAACGGGATCAGGTGAGAAAGCATTTGTTGCTGGAGCTGACATCAAAGAATTTGCAGATTTTTCAATCGCACAGGGTGGAGAATTGGCGCAAAACGGACAAGAAATATTGTTTGATTTCATTGAGAATTTATCAACGCCAGTAATTGCTGCGGTAAATGGTTTTGCTCTCGGCGGAGGATTGGAGTTGGCAATGGCATCGCACATTCGTGTGGCATCATCAAATGCGCGAGTTGGTTTACCAGAAGTGAGTTTAGGTGTGATTCCAGGATATGGAGGAACGCAACGTTTGGCACAATTGGTTGGACGTGGAAAAGCAAACGAATTGGTGTTCACCGCAGGAATGATGAACGCAGAAGACGCACTTCAGTGGGGACTAGTCAATCATGTAGTTGAACAAGCCGAACTAATGGATAAAGCGCGCGAAATTGCAGGAAAAATATTGAAGAATTCTGCATCAGCGGTTACTTCTGCAATTCGTGCAGTAAATGCAAACTTTAAAGATGGTGTGAATGGTTTTCACACAGAGATCGAAGAATTCGGAAAGTGTTTCGGAACGGCTGACTTCAAAGAAGGAACAACTGCATTTTTAGAAAAACGCAAAGCAAACTTCAGAAAGTAATTTGAATCCACTAAAAAAATTACTCGGGCAGACAGCCGTTTATGGGTTGCCAACTATTGTTGGCCGACTGCTCAACTATTTTTTAGTTCCACTTTACACGGGTGTTTTTGAGAATACTTCCGATTACGGAGTGATTTCTGAACTCTATGCATGGGTTGCGTTTTTAATTGTGCTGCTCACTTTCGGAATGGAAACCGCCTTTTTTAAGTTTCTAAACGAGAAAGAAGACAAAGAGAAAGTATTTCGAAACAGTTTCGTAACCGTTCTTGGAATCAATGTTCTGTTTTTTCTGCTACTGCTGATTTTCAGTCAAACCATCGCGAATTCAATGGGTTACCCAGAGAACAGCGAGTTCATTATGATTCTTGGATTTGTCGTTTGCATTGATGCAATCACCGCTATTCCAATGGCGAAGCTACGCGCACAAAACAAGGCAAAACGTTTCGCAACGATTCATTTTAGCGCAATTGCGGTCAATATTGGTTTGAATTTATTTTTCATGTTGGTGCTTTTCAATCCAGATGAGCCGATGGAAGGAGTTCTATTTATTCTGATTGCGAACTTGCTTTCGTCGAGTGTAAAAGTCATCGGAACATACAAAGATTTTATTGGATTGAAACTCGCAATTGACTTTGAATTAGCACGCTCCATGCTCAAGTATGCATTTCCATTAGCGATTGCTGGTTTTGCCGGAATTGCCAATGAAACCTTAGATCGAGTATTGATGAAACCGCTTTTGGTCGGAACGGGAAAAACAACTACCGAAGCACTCGCTGAAGTCGGGATTTATAGCGCGGTGTACAAATTAGCAATGATCGTCACGATTTTCCTTCAAGCATATCGCTATGCGGCCGAGCCATTTTTCTTTTCTCAGAATAAGAACAAAGACAGGAATAAGCTCTACGCGAAGATCATGAATTACTTCATCGCCGCGGTTTGTATTGTCTTTTTAGGTGTTGCGCTCAACATTGACATCTTCAAGTACTTTATTCAAAATGAAGCCTATTGGGAAGGCTTGGGTGTTGTGCCAATCTTGCTTATTGCGAATGTGTTCTTAGGAATTTATTTCAATCAATCAATTTGGTATAAATTGAGTGGGCAAACTCGGTTTGGAGCTTATATTGCCATTGGTGGAATGACAATAACAGTGCTTATCAACGTTATTTTTATTCCAATTTATGGTTATTGGGCAAGTGCTTGGGCAACATTAATTGTTTACGGTCTGCAAATGATCGCATCTTATTGGCTCGGGCAGAAATATTATCCGATCAAATATAACCTCCGCAAGTTCGGATTGTACTTTGGATTCGCATTGTTCCTGTTTTTCATCACATACTTGGTGAACATGGACCCAAATAAATTCACTTGGGCGAAATTCTTCTTCCATAATTCACTCATTCTAGGTTATATTGGCGTGGTCTGGTTCATTGAAAAACCATCAGGGAAGAAACCTGATTTACCGTCTACGGAGAACGTAATAACATCGTGATTTAGATTAAACCTGAGTTTGAATCTTATATTCAAGATTAGAAATGAAACCCCGACCACAAGGAAGGGCCGGGGATTAAATTCGAAGAGGTTAAAATTGGTAATAGCATTTTTCGATTGTAAAACTGTCATCTACGTCAATTCAAAGCTGCCCGTTATTCTAGTACTACCTCAATGCGAATCGACCAACTTAAATCGGCCAGGGGGGATATAATCATCAAACGAATTGTTGGCACAGGAGTTTGAATGTTGTTTGTGGCTAAGAAGTATGACAAGGCTTCGAGCAGAAATAACAGCCATTAGCTTTTACATATTTCTTTTTCACCTCACGAACTGCATCAGTACAATTACTAAACAAACCAAGGTAGATTCGGTTTTGAGGTTCGGGTAAATAAGAGCATCCTTCTTCATGCACTTCATGATCGCCATTTGCCTGAGCATTTTTGTTTACGTAATAACTTTTCATTTTCGTTTAAGTTTTGAATTAATAATTAGCTTAAGACATTTGAGGAGACGGTTCAATTCTTTCCAAAGCAGACTTGAAAGATTGAATTGTAAAGGGTACATCATTCTCAATAGAGGTGTGAATTGCCTCCTTTGCAACCCTATGAATTAAATCAGAGAAACTATACAATACTTCACCCTTTGCAAGATATTTAACTAATTCATCTATTTCTTTTTCAGAAGGTGCAACATCAGATAATATATATGTCAGCACATCTTTTAAACTGCTCCCTGTAGGGCGGTTAAATCTTAATTGAAGTGAACATCTGCGTCTCACAGCTGGATCTAAAACCCCAACACGATTAGTAATCAGGATAACAGCTAGTTTTTTATCATCTCTTTTAATCAAGTCGAGTTGTTTAATTAAAACATTTAATCCAGCACGATCTTCGTGATGTGCCTGATTTTGTTCTCGGCTAGTAGCTATATCATCTGCTTCGTCAATGATTAACATCCCTAGTTCATCCTTTTTTAGATTTCGTTTAGTTTGATCGAACGCTTCAGTTATTCTATTTGAAATTTCGCCAACCAAACCTCCGCCCCGAATATTAGAAGGCGTTTCAAAAACTTTAATTTTTTTACCTAAATTATTACTAAGTATGGTTCCAATGGATTGTGCTAGTGCTGTTTTACCGCAACCAACATCTCCCTCTAAAACAACTAGAGGCGTACCAGAGTTAAGATGCTCGAATATGGGTAAATTATTACCGTGGTGAGTTTTAAGCCATTCTTTAATGAGTTTATCGTCTAGTAAATGGGTTAAACTAGAAAGTAGTTTACTTTTCTCTTTATCAATACCCATGAGCTGGTTAAATTCCTTTTCAGCTGTCTTGTTCGGATGTTCTGTTATTTTGATGTTTAATTCCATAATTACCAATCTCCTATTTTGCTTTGTTTTAAACCAAATCCTCCTTTTGAATAGGTCTTTAATTCTTCTTTTACTCCTTTTAATGCTTGACCTGTTCCGAAACCCCATTCTTCCAACTGTTTATCTACCTCGTCAATATTTGAAGATTTTCTGTTCAAAGATACTAGCAGCCCTACACGGGTACTATCAGATAAACGCCAGTAGTTTTGGTCTTCGGATTCGTCGTCACTTATGATGTATCCTCCTGAAATTACTTTATAGTGCAAGCCACCAATTTCAGAATCGTTAGGATCGATGAACTGCAGTTCAAAAAATTCCAATACTTGCTTATCCATTAGATATAGTATCTGACTTCTAATGGTGTTCGCTCTTTCCATGGTTATTAAGCCACGTTTTTTCAGTCCAATTAGGTTTTCGTAAGCCTTACCCATCACATAATTCGCTCTTGCCTCAGTATATGATGATGACTGAGAATTTATATTCGTATAACTCATTATTATTTATTTTAGATTAATTATTATCACAATGGTTTTTAAATGATTTTCCGAAAATTTCAACTAATTGATCGAGACATTTTTTATCTTCATTATCTTCCTGAAAATGAATAATTCGATTCCAATTATTACTTGAGTTTTCAAGCCAATCAGCTAGTTCATTTCGTTTCATGTCATCCCATTTTCCAACAATGTTGTTTTCAGGATTAACGGGATCAATGACTGACCACTTGTATTTATCTGCAACAGGTTTGGAATAATCGTTAAATAAGACGGCTTCTTTATTTCTGACTACATGAGCGAGATAACTAAACCATTCAGCTAAGGTTTCGGCATAGGTCATTTTAACCGATAGTTTATCATAAGCATGAGCAGCTAGTAGATTCATTAAAAAACTCGAAGGAGAATTATCGCCACTAAGAGTGTATGAGCTACTTGAATGATTATCTCTCCACCATTTCATAAGCCTAAGGCATTCATTGAAATGAACACGACCCACTTCTGCACTACTTGATTTCGTTCTTGATCGTACAAATTCGGTGTGTTTTTTAACGGCAGTCTTAATTCTTTCGCCATTTGCTCGAATCAATATTTGCTCGTCATTATTCTTTCCAATTAATAGGGGAACGATGTCAAAATTCACGTGATCGTCAAACATTAATTTGATAGAACTTTTTGTTTTTTCTTTTGTAGTTTTGGGGTAACATTCATCAACAATTGTATAAAATGCATCCAAGAGATAATCAAGATTAATAGAGTCATTATCCTTGTCGTCTACTACGAAGCATAAATCAACATCCAATCCTTCTACCTCGGCATCTCCTCGGAAATGACGTTTTAATCCACACCTACTCGAAAAAGACCCCCCGTATGGTGTTGATCGAATTACTAAGTCTTTTTCTTCCGCTTTGTTTTTAATGTTTTTACGAACACTTTTAGACCTTTCTTTGATTTCTTCACGTTTACTTGGATCAGGTTTTATCCAATCAACAAAATTGCTGATTCGTTTATGCAATACCGTTTTTGTAGAGAGTTCACTCATGATTTATGTTTTAGATTGTATACCCTCTTTATTCTGTCGGCGAGGTAAGGTTCCGTTATGAAAATTGGAATGTATGATTCCTGACAACCAAGATTTGGTTGTTGTTTAAAAAAATGATTACGATTTGTTAATTGCTTGGATAGAATCTGCTTAATTCTTCTAAAATCCGATTTCCATCCATTTTTTTTACGCCGTCAATTAAGTTTTCAATTTGAAAGTTGGATGCACTGCCATTTCGGATTACTTTGTTGTTGACAAACACGGCCATTTCTAAGTACTTCCCTTGGCGTTGTTCAAGATTAAAATAAGATCGATTATTGTTGTCTACTTTTATTTTTAACCCTGATAATTCAATAATTGGTTTTTCTTCAAGAATTTTAACGATTTCGTTTAAACTACCATCCGATTTTTCAATTCTGATTAATTGCCAATACCATATTAAATAGCGATTGAGTCTTCTTATTTGAATTTGAGTCAAGTCATATCCTTGATCGTCAAAACACCACATGGTTTCTATGGCGATTTCAATAGTTTCTCTGAAAAAATCTTTTGATTTATTACCCGTCGAATCACGTTGGTGTTGAAGACCGTATTCATTCAGAATAGCATAGACATCGGCTTGATAATCTGCCGTTTCTAAAACTTTTGGGAAGCTTCCGATGTTTTCATTTTTACCATTACCCATTTCGTGTTTTTTGACATGTAGAATTTCATGAAAAAAGAATAGTCTAAAGGCTTTTCGGACATTATCATCAATTGAAATTTTTTCGTTTTGACTTAGAGCGACAAAAAAATAATCATCAATATGCCATCGGTTTCCTTTTCTAATGAATCCATTTTCAACGACATCTGGTGTTTCGCTACATTGATCATTTTCGATACCTGTTTTACTAATTGCGGGTAATTCACTCCAAAAAGGCTCATTCATGATACCTTCATCAATGGAGATCAAATCAAGTGGCCATAACCAAGTTCTTCCGCTTACAAATGCTTTATTTCTCTCACAGAAATCAGCAATGTCTACTCTCAGTTCTTTGCTAGCTTTCTCTCTCAAGTTATTTGCTTTCTTTCGGTCTTCTCCCGTTATTTTTCTAGAAGTTTCTATTTTTTTCTTGACTAAAATGGCTTTAGAATATTTTGGTGTTTCTGTATTTTTATATTGGTAAGTTTGGATATATGGATGAATATTAGGGGAAATTTTTGTTCCAATAAGAAAAGCCACACCACAGGGTATTGAAGCAAATAGATGAATGACTTCTAACCCACTTCTATTGTTGCTTAACCCATCAAATATTGCCTTTACTCCTTCGCCAATTTCTACCAGTTGTTCTTTCGAATTGATGATCGCTTCTTTGGGAGATACAAAACCAAAATCAATCTCTGCCGAGTTTGGCAACACTTCTGTCGTTTCTTCGGGATTTACTTTATGAGAAATACTCAGTCTTACTAGAGCATTGGTAATCCCCTTCTGATCAATATTTGGTAATATTGGATCTACAAGTTGATTTTCCTTAGCGATGTCTTGGTCAGTTAAAGCCTGATACCACTCCTTTTTTTGATTATGAAACTGATAGATTTCAATTTTCTCATAATTATAGAATAGATGCCCAAAGTCAATCCCTAAAGGAATAGGGACGAGTCCGAAGTAAACGATTTGAAAATTCTTATTAGCCTCAATTACTGATAAAATTTTTTCGGAATATATTCGCTTATGTTCAAGAGCATATTGTGAGAAGTCTAAATCTTGTGAATCTCCCAAAACTATTTTTTCAGAATAGGACACAGTTATTGTTTCTTTATGCAATTTCTGCCAAGTTTCAGGCATTGCATCGATACATTTTTGAGGATCAATTTTTGTAAATCCTTCATGTAGAATCATTATGATTCCGTTTGGTGTTGCTTCCATAATTTTCATTTATTAAGTCGATCTTTTTTCACAAGTTGCCATACGTGTTTACCGTAAACAGATAAGCCACACTTTCCCCATTCTAAAGTTGTTTCAATTAGCGTTTTTCCTGTGTCACATTCTAAAAGACCTGCTTTTTCATAAGCACTCAGTATTAAAAAGGTGTCAAAAGGAATGTCAAATTCAGCTTTCTTTTGATTCAAAATGTCGCGATTAACAGTTATTGTTGATTCAGGATCAGGAAAAAAATTATCCGTAATAAGTTTCTTTAAGTCAAGTTCTGACACTAGCGGAATGCATTTGCGTATCGGCGTAATCTGATCAACAAAAGATTTGAAAACAGGTCGTTGTTGAAAAGGGGAGAGCATATTTTCTGCACAAGCATAAAGACCTGCAATGGATATATTACCTAAAATGTCTTTTGCCGCTCCTTTTAAACCTTCTGCTAGAATAGATGTGAAAACACCTTTACCACAAAACTCGGCTGCCGTGTCGTTTTTAGTAGTCGCAGCTAATACAGTTACACCTTGCCTAAGAAGGGAGAATTCATCACCTCTACAAGAAACATTAAACATCTCACCAGCATGACAACAATCCAGAATAATCGTAATTTCTGGTATTTTTGAATCGTTAATTATTCGACTTAACCACTTCATAGAAACTCCAATATTTCCTTTAGCGGCATCTATTCCGCATAAGTAACCTCCATTCTCGTTAATGTAACCATGACCTGAGTAATAAATAATAGCGTAAGAGGATTTTCGTTTCAAAAATTGTTCAATCTCTTTTTTGATCGATTGATTATCTAAATCGTGGTGCGGATACACGGAAAAATTTCCAGTACCATCTTCATTATTTTTCAGTAAAGATTCAACTGATTTTGTGTCGTTTTTACACCCTCGTAATTTTGAAGCTGTTCTGTAATCATCGTTACCTATTATTAGTGCTTTTTTATTGCTCATTAACATTCGTCTTTAACCGTTTAACAAGTCAATAGTAGTGCGTTTTGGCGGTTAAAAAAAGGTCAAACAGAAGATGTATGGTAAACAGTTTTTTAAGATTAAATTTCAAAGGAAAACCTTGCAAAACAGAAATTTAGAGCAAAAAAAAGGAAACGAATTTTAATTCGTCTCCAATTCAAACACAAAAGTAGGACAGGCTATTCCTTCTCTCTTTTGAATCCATTATCCATAGCAAAACGCATTAGCTCTAACGCGTTGTTTGTACCCGTTTTTTGCCTTAAATTTCGTTTTCTAGACTCAATAGCACTTTTGGATAAGCACATTTTATCAGCAAGTTCTTGATCCGATAAACCTAGTGTTAACCATCCGAGTAATTCAGCATCATGAGGTGATATTGAATTTAATATGGTTTCTTTATTTGTTCGAATTTTATGATCACTATCCTTGACAAAATCACGAATGGCAATTTGAGCGACATCATCCGGGAAAAAGTTTTGGCCTTCATTTATTTTAGTCAAAGCCTCAACTACAAATTGTGAACTTTTATTCTTTAGTACATAACCCTTTGCTCCGTTTCCAATCATTTCACGAATGTGTTTCAAGTCATCATGCATAGTCAGAATCAAAACTTTAAATGCTGGGTACTTCTGAGTTACTTCTTTAAGTACTTCCATACCATCAACATTTGGCATATTAATATCCAATATTAAAATATCTACTTTAACGGTTTCAAAAGCAATTAAGGCTTCTTGTCCGTCATTCGCTGTGCCAACAAGTTCAAATTGATCCGATTGCGATTTAATTTCATTTTTAACGGCATCAATTACGATTTGATGATCGTCCACAATGAAAATTTTAATTTTTTCATTCATGATTTATTGGTATTGAAATGGAAACGAAGGTTCCTTTATTTTTAGGACTATCGATTTCAATAGTTCCTTTTATTTTTTTGATTCTTTCTTTGGCATTGATTAACCCGAAACCAGATATTCCCTGACTATTCTTATCGCTGAGACCTATACCGTCATCATCCAATTGCAGATTTATACAATCATTGTGATAAAACAACTGTAAATTAGCTTTTTGAGCCTGAGCATGTTTAATAATATTGTCTAGTAATAATATTACGGTAGCGTATAAATGCTTTTTAATTGATAACGATAATTGATAAGGCTCTCCAACCAGATAGTATTCAATTTTTAAATACCCACTATTCGAAATACTTTGACAATGGAGTTGCAATGCTTTATCCAAACTATCTTTTGAGATTTCGTGCTCTATTAAGTCATGAGCGATTACTCGAACATTTTTGCATGATTTATCCACCAAGTCAATTACATGATCCAATTGTTTATTCCCTGTTACATTATCTAAACCTCTTGATGAAATAGAGTCTAAGGTAATTTGAATTACAGCTAATTTACTCCCTAAGTGATCGTGTAAATCACGTCCAATTTTTTGCCTAATGGTTGTTTCGAGGTTCAAACTTTCTTCTAAAAACAATAAATCCGTTTCATTAACTTTTTGCCGTAGTTCAGCTTTGAATCGTTGTTCTTGTAATTTTTTTTCATGTTCAATTTTCAGTCTTTTTCTTTTGCCAAAAAACAACAAAGTTAACAGAGAAACTCCAAGAATTAACGCCCAAATTACAATCCGTTCTTTACTTAGTTTTGCTTGTATTCCTACTTTCTCAGCTTGACTAGTTCGTAACTGCTCAAGGACCATGTTTTTTTCATACCGCTCGTTTTCTAAAAGCGCAGACATATCTTGTAAATTATTCAACTTATGATGTAAGCTATCTTTAAGAGATAAAGCTTTTTGAGAATAGTTCAGTGCTTTCTGATAATTATGAACTGCCTCCCA
>JAJRQP010000332.1 GCA_024280195.1 Bacteroidota bacterium
CTCCAGTTGGATTGTCTTACGTGAGTAAACTCGTGCCTGGGAGAATGATTGCATTTATGTTTGGTATGTGGTACTTGGCCATTGCAATTGGAAATAAATTAGCTGCTGTTTTAGGTGGACAAATTGATGCAATTACTGAGGAATATTCTTTATCAACTTTCTTTTTAATTTTCACAATCGTGCCATTGGTCGCAGGATTATTAATCTTAGCATTGACACCACTTATCAAAAAATTAATGCACGGAGTTAAATAAGTTATTAATTATATCATTTTAAAAACACCCGTTTCTTTCGGGTGTTTTTTTAGTTAAAACAACAACATGAAATCAATCTTCTTAATTATTCTGTTATTTGTTACAGGTGCCTTATTCTCACAAAACATAACCATTCTCGACAGTACAGCTATTCAACAATTAAACCCCGACAACATTGAATACATCAATATCAGCGTTGAAGACAAATTAATCATTGAGAAAAAATCGACCATATTAGTCGATATGAGCTTGCTCGATGTTCCGCAGGATCTAGATTCTATTCAAGTTACGCTAACCAAAGAGAACAACCATTTCTCGACAATAATTAAAGAAGCAAAGCCTTTCCTTTTAGAGAACATGGACTCTTCCGTTACAGTATCAATGATGATGTTTAGTGACGGAAAGGTAATTGTGTTCAAGTCTAGCAGTAAAGAGAAGGCAACATTTAAAATTGACAGAAGAGAACGACCAACCTTTGTTTCTGATACCATCGTTTTTGGAATTTTAGCAATTGTTTTAGCATTGATTTTCTATACATCAAGTTTAAAATCTCCAGGATGGAAGAAATTCTACATCTTCGTTCCTGCATTGCTACTTTGTTATTTAATTCCTGCTATTTTAGATTCTCTTGGACTTATTTCCAAAGAATATTCTTCGCTATACACAATGGCAAAAAATTACTTACTACCAGGAGCATTGATTTTAATGACCATTGGTATTGATTTTAAAGGAATCATTAACCTCGGACCAAAAGCAATCATTATGTTCTTGACAGCAACCGTCGGAATTATCATCGGTGGACCATTAGCCATCTTTATCTACTCATACATTGATCCTTCAGTTGTGGGAGGAATCGGCGATCAAGCAGCTTGGAGAGGATTCTCAACACTTGCAGGTAGTTGGATTGGTGGTGGCGCAAACCAAGCAGCAATGCTAGAAACGTACGGCTACAACCAAGAGTTTTATGGTAAAATGGTAACTGTCGATATCGTCGTGGCAAATCTTTGGATGGCATTCCTTCTTTGGGGGGCAGCTCGTGCAGAGAAGTTTGATAAATGGTTAAAAGCGGATACTTCTTCTATCGAGAAGTTAAAAGTGAAGATGGGAGAATACCAAGATTCAATCGCAAAGGTTCCCACCTTGACAGATTACTTAGTTCTTGCAGGAATCACATTTGGGCTAGTTGCATTTTCTCATTACGCAGGAAAAGGAATGGCAGGAGTAATGTCTAGTTGGCTAGGCAACGAGTCTCCTTTTGCAAGTTCTTTCTTTTGGCTCGTAGTCCTTGCTACAACGGGTGGATTGATTCTCTCAGCAACCAAATTAAGAAAGTATGAAGGTGTAGGAGCATCTAAAATAGGTTCTGTTTTTATTTACATTTTAGTGGCAACAATCGGTATGAAAATGGAACTGGAGAAAGCGGTAGAAGAACCTCAACTGATTCTCGTAGGAATTATCTGGATGTTGATTCATGTAGGAATTCTATTTGCAGTAGCAAAACTCATTAAAGCACCATTTTTCTTTGTTGCTGTTGGTTCTAAAGCAAATATTGGAGGAGCAGCATCGGCACCGATTGTCGCGGCAGCATTTCACCCTTCATTGGCAAGTGTTGGAGCGATTCTCGCAGTTTTAGGCTATGCACTCGGAACGTACGGAGCGATTCTTTGTGCAGAAATGATGGCGATGGTAGCGCCTGTTTAATTAAGAATTATGCCAGAGAAAGAACCAAAACAAATCAAATCTAGAATGCACACGCGAAATAGAAATCGTGAGCGTTACGATTTGACAGCTTTAATTCAAGTTAAACCTGAATTAGAAAACTTTGTAGAGAAAAATAGACATGGAGTAGATACGGTTGATTTTTCTAATCCCAAAGCAGTTAAGTTATTGAATCAAGCATTGTTGCACCATTATTATAGTATTGAGAATTGGAATTTTCCTGATGAGAACTTATGTCCACCGATTCCAGGTCGTGCAGATTACATTCACTACATAGCAGATTTACTAAGTGAGAATAACTATGGAAACGTTCCAAAAGGGGATAAGGTGACTTGTTTAGACATCGGGACTGGTGCAAGTTGCATTTACCCAATTATTGGAGTGGTAGAATACGATTGGCGCTTTATCGCTACAGATACTGATGCGAAATCCTTGGAGTCTGCAAAGCAAATCATTCAATCTAATGAGGTCTTAACAAACAAAATAGGATGTAGACTTCAGCAAAATAGCAGTAATTTTTTCAAAGGGATTTTGATGAGCAAAAACAAGATTGATGTAACTATTTGCAATCCTCCGTTTCACGCTTCAGCAGAAGATGCCAAAAAAGGAACGCACAGAAAAAATAGAAACCTGTCAGGGCAGAAAGGCGATGCGACATTAAATTTCTCTGGAATCCAAAGTGAATTGGTCTATAAAGGAGGCGAAAATCAGTTCATTCAAAACATGATTTTGGAAAGTAAAGAGTTTGCGAAAAATTGCCTTTGGTTTACAACCTTGGTTTCTAAGCAATCCAACTTAAAAGGTATTTACAATGCCTTAGATAGTGTGGAAGCAGAAGAAATAAGAACAATTCCAATGGGAACAGGAAATAAAAGTACACGCATCGTTGCTTGGTCATTCCTGAGAAGATCTGAAGAAAAAGAATGGCAAAATAAATGGAAATAGAATTTAAAAACTAAGTATTTGCAATTCTAAATTCATGCGCCCATCTTTTTAACTGCGCTTGAGTTTTTAAAGGAATAAGATTGTCTTTATGCTTTGTTTTGGTAACATCTTTCTCAAACAAATATTCGTAAAATAAGCAAGCGTTTAAAAAAGTGCCCATTCTATTTGGGTGAGCACCATCGTCATCAAATAGGTTGATTTTTGTTTCTAACTTCTTCCATAACATTCCAACAGGTACTTTGATTCCTCCGATTATTTTTGACAAAGATTCGTATTTTAGGTTCAATGAATCAACCATGGTCTTAGTTCCTTGGTATCCCCATGTCGCATAAAGGTATAATTGCGTTTTCTTGTTCGTAGAATGAATTTTCTGCTCCCAAAGTTGACCGTACTTAAAGAATTCTGAAGAATCTCTGATTGGACCAGAACTGTATTCTTGTAAAATAACCTTGTCCCATTTTTTAGACGCAAGGAGGTTCAAAGTTTGCTCATCTTCCCAGTGAGAATATAAATGATACTTGCCTTTCGCTGCTCTCGTCACAAATGATGCAAGGTTCTTCATTCCTTTGGTTAATTGCATTAGGTGGTAATCGACCCCTTCATTTCTGTATGTGTAACTATTCCCTATGAATAAGATGTTCTGTAGTGGTTTAACAGATGGTTCTTTCTTAATTGATTTTTCTGATGAGCATGATTGAAAACAAACTAACTCAATAAATATTAAGAATAGAATTTGAAATGATTTTTTCATAAGCACAAAGTTGATTTTTATTTTTCACTTTACAAACCAATTATCTTGAAAAATGACGTTTCATCATAATTATTAAGTCATTAATAGATTGTTTTTCTACTTTTGTAGTTATAAATATTATTTCTACTACAATGAAAATATTATTACTTCTAGTTGCAATAGGGTTCTTGAATCAAAGTATCGCACAAGTTAATTGTCCCTTAAATACACCTGAGTTTCCTTTTCAAACGGATAGTTGGCCGTATTATAGTTGGTCAGCAAATCTCTACACCCCCTCACAGATTGGTTCAGCTCAAACAATGACTTTGATTTCTTTTCGCTTGGATAATGATGCGTGTAGCGGATGTAATACTTATACATACACAAATTGTAAAATATGGGTAAGAAATTCTTCGGTAGTTGATTATGCAGGTTCATTAGGTTATCCAGGAACTGCTGGATTTACTGAAGTGTATTCAGGTAATTTTACTTTTAGTGGACCAGGGGTTTATACCTATAATTTCAATGTTGCTCCTTCTTTTAATTATGATGGGACAAGCACTTTTGAAGTTCTTTTTGAAAGTAGAGGAGGTGATGATAATACTTGGGATGAACCTTGGTTTGACAGAACAAATGCAAGAACAGATGGCGTTTATCCAGGAAGAGTAGGTTGGGGGAATTCTTGGTTGAGCGCAACCACAACTCCTTCTCAAACATCTAACCGATTATTCAATCTTCAAATCAATAATACGACTTGTGGGGCGTATCCTCTTCCTGTGACACTTAGTTCTTCAACACTTGATTGTGAAAATGAGTTTGTCACATTGAACTGGGTAACTGATTCTGAAGAAAACAATGATTATTTTACCATCGAGAGTTCTGAAGATGGTTTTTCATGGAGCAAAGAAAAAACTATTAGAGGACAGGGAAATTCTCAATCAAGAAAATTCTATTCTGAGAAAATAGTGAAAAGCAAAAGATTTGAAACGAACTATTATCGCTTGTCACAAACTGACTTTAACGGAGAACGAGAGAATTTAGTCACTCATTCTTCTGATTGTAATAATGATGATGAGATTAAAGTATTTCCAAATCCATTTAGTAAAACACTAACAGTTGTCAATGGTGAAAGAGAAGATATCATGTTGTTCGACGTTTTAGGAAATAGAAAAGAGGTAAAATTAATTCATTAACATGATTTAATTTACCTAAATACAGAAAGTTTGCCTAATGGGATTTACATTCTTAAAGTTGGAGGAGAAAGTAAGAAAGTGATAAAGGAGTAATTGCTCGATTATTACTCCTATTTTTCAGAAAACCAGTATAAGTAAGGGTTTCCCTTTCTTAAGTCTATTCTTAAATCATCAATTATAAAGTTGCTATGTTTCTTATTCCAAATGAAAAAGTTAAACTTTGGTTGCTTATAGTTGAAATAAATATCACTTAATTTTAATGTCTGGTGAATTGTTAGCCACTCTGAAGAGTCTTCTATCGATTTGAATTGGCTAAATTCCATAGCTGTCCAATAGATAGTTGAGTCCATCGTTGTAATAGATGATACAAGTAATGCATCATCTAGAGAGTTATCGTTTATAACCTTTACAGAGATATCTATGTAATCATTTTGACTTTTAATTATGGGCAGTAAATCTATTGAATAGTTCGGCCCCCATTCAGTAGTAGAATCAAAAACATATGCCTTATTTTCGTTATTTAAAATTTTTATGTTTAAATCTGTAATATTTGTCCAGTTTGAAAAATCAAGAGTCTCAAAGTCAACAGATGAAATGTTTGTGAGATTATTTTTTTTTGCAATGCCTTTCGAGAACCAATAACTAGCTCCTCCACTGTAATTTGTTTGCTTTTTTATGACTGGATAAACTTCTTTTATCATCGCTACGATTACAGGGTTTATCGAAGATCCCGTGCCTAAAAATAAAGAGCTATGAGATTTCTCATTTTTTAATAGATAGGCATTAAATTCACCTAAGGTCTGAAAAGAATCAACCCAGCGAAACGAAGAGTCAACCTTATGCTTTTTAATGTAATAATTACTTATTTTTTTATGACTATCTATGAGGTAAATTGATTGGGGGCTCTTTAATTGTTCAGCTTTTAAATCTTTGATTATCTCCTCGAAAGCAGGATGATAAAAATGAGTATAATGCTTTCTCTCTATGGTTAATGTCAAAATATTAACAGTTAAAATAACTGCAATAATTAGAAAGTTAGTTTTTACATTTAGTTCTTTAAAATGTCCAAAAAGAATATAGAAGAGAAAAGGAAAACTAAAAATTAATACTGAAAATTGTAGAACAGGATTTATACGAACGGAATAAAAGTAACCGATAAGAAAAGGAATAAAGAACCAAGAAATAAAAAGGATTGTTTGATTTTTTCTGATAGGAGTAGAATTTTTAATTCCATATATGACAATTGTTAAAGCAAGAATTAAAGAAAAGATTGAATAATTAAAGACGTAGTAAATAAAATCAATGATAAATTCTTTATGAGGAGCAGCGAGCCAACCGTCACTTCCTCCAACTCCACCATAACCAAGTTGATGAATGAAAATAGGTAAATGAGGAATGTAAATGATAAATATGGAAAGACCACATATAAAATAGCTAAGTATGTGTCTCTTTTTAACGAAAAAGACACCGCTAATTCCAACAATTGCAGCAAAAAGAAGACTGAAATGATGATTATAGGTGCAAGCTGATGCGAATACAATAAATAAAATGCTATTTCTAATTAGATTATTCTCTGGATGTTTAATTATTTTTGTCCAATAATATACCATTGCCAGCACCAAGAACATGCCACTAATATAAGGTCGTGCAATTTGACTATAAACAATAGGGAAGTGCAATGAGGCAATAAAAGCAGTAGCAATTAATCCAACTGTTTCATTGTACCATTTTTTACCTATCAAATAAATTAATCCTACAGATAGAATTCCTGCAATTGCAAATGGAAATTTTAATGCATATTCAGAATGTCCGAATAGTTTTCCCCAATAATATAAGAAAACGTGAACCCCTGCTGGATGTCCATCTACTTTTACACCATATTCAATTAAGTCAGTAAAAGAATTAAAATTTAGTCTGAATAATGCACTGAATTCATCATGCATGAATGGAATTGAAAAAAAATTATAAAATCTTAAAATTGATGCTACAATAATAATAAATAGTAAAATGGTTTTATTTGAAACCTTATATTTCATGTGATTAATATCAAGTTAAATGTAAAACTAGTCAATTATTTGAATAAATATTCCATCTTTATTTTCAATCCGTTCTTCTAGTTGAAGAATTCTCAGTAATTTCTCAGTTCTATCTAATTTGATGTTAAGAGAACTTGCAATTGATTCCTTATCAGAAGGAAGTAATGTCAATAATTTTTTAACCAATATTCTATTATCATCGTTTGAAAGCATTTTTTCAAGGCAAGAATCGCAGACACCGCACAAATCAACTTTATTATCGAAGTAGGTGTTAATCAATTGAGAGCGACAATTTGTTGATTGAATGTAATTTAAAATAGCTTTTAATTTCTCTTCTTCAACCCTTTTTCGATTTAAGTAAATCTCATTAGACAGCTGAAGGTAGCCCTCTGGCATTCTTTCAGTCAGTAAAGAGATCTTGGGTAAATTAGTCTGAAAATTAACATCAATCACACCGTATTGCTCCAGAAATTTTAATTGTTTCGTCAATTCTGCTTTGTTCAATTTTAATCGCTTGGCAATCTGAACTTCATCTATACTAATAAAACGGTCAAAAATACCAGGATAACTTCTTGTCAATGACAAGACTAGATCGTTAATAGATGCATGCGTTACCTGAAATTTGTAAAGAGCAGAGTTACCGATTGCAAATTTTAAACGAGTGGCGTGAAAGCTATTCTCTGAAAAGCTCAAAGTTTCATTCAACTGGAGAATCTTTAATGCGTAATAGGTTTCTGAAATTGGAATAGAGAATGCTTTGTGAAATTGCTGAATGTCAAAATCATAGGATTCTTGCTCTCCTGAGCCAATTGCAATTTGCAGAAAGTTGCAAACACTATTGTAAATTAATTTAACACGTTCTATTGACGGATATTTCATCAATAATTGCTCTTGCATTGTTTCAATGTCCTTATTCTCCCAAAAAGCAATTGCTCGCGCGTCTTTCTCATCACGTCCAGCACGTCCAGCTTCTTGGTAATAGGATTCAAGATTATTTGGAATTTCATAATGCAGAACATAACGCACATCTGACTTGTCAATTCCCATCCCAAAAGCATTGGTTGCAACCATGACCTTCAGTTTTCCTTGCATCCAA
>JAJRQP010000020.1 GCA_024280195.1 Bacteroidota bacterium
AAAACTTTCTTTGATTACAGCAATTTTTAAATTCTTGAGTTCTTCTACTGAAGAATAATCATCCACTTTCTTAGAAGAAACAGTTCCATCAAACTCATCTTCACCAGCCATTACTTCTAAAAGCAATGCAGCATCATCAATGTTGTTAGTGAAAGGACCTACTTGATCAAATGAAGAAGCATAGGCAATTAAACCATGTCTGCTAATTCTACCATAAGTAGGCTTTAAACCAACTGTACCTGTGAAACTTGCCGGTTGACGAATAGAACCACCTGTATCGCTTCCAAGAGCAACGGTACATAACCCAGCGGCAACTGCTGTAGCAGATCCTCCTGAAGAACCTCCAGGTACTTTTGAATTGTCTATTGGGTTAAGCACATTTCCAAAGGCAGAATTCTCATTAGAACTACCCATTGCAAATTCATCGCAATTTAAGCGACCAATGATAATTGCATCTTCGTTGATTAATCGTTCAACTGCCGTTCCTGTAAACAGTGACTCAAAATTCTCTAGAATTTTGGATGCTGCTGATAATTTATGATTTGCGTAGCAAAGGTTGTCTTTGATTCCAACAACCATTCCTGCTAGTTTCCCAGCGGTTCCGTTTTTGATTTTTTCATCTACTTTCTGAGCTTGAACACGAGCAGACTCTTCAAAAACTTCTAGAAATGCATTCAGGTGTTTGTTTTCATTGATTGCATCGAGGTATCCTTCGAGGATACTCATAGCGGTATCTCCTGAAGAAATTGCTTTTCTTACATCAGCATACGTTTGCAACATTGTTGTCGTATTTATTTGTCTTCAGACTTTTCACCTTCCTCTGACTTATCAGAAGCAGAAGCATCTTTAAACTCTTTCATTCCCTTACCCAACCCTTTCATTAATTCTGGAATTTTCTTTCCTCCGAAAAGAAGAAGAACAACGACTAAGATTGCTATCACTTGCCAAGCACCAAATACTAATATCATTCTGTTAATTTTTATGTATTCTCTACAAAGTTACTTAATTCTACCCTAAAAGTAGAATGTCAAACCTTTGTAAAACTGTTATTTAATTATAAAAAAGCCTTGGTCATCGAGCGAAGTCGAGATGCAGGGCTTTTTATTCTCTTTTTTATCGTTTACTTCAACTTTCTTGCGATTTCAACTTCTTCGAATGCTTCGATGATATCACCTTCTTTGATGTCGTCATATTTCTCAACATTCAATCCACATTCGTAGTTGTTTTTCACTTCTTTCACGTCATCTTTGAATCGTTTCAATGAACCAAGTGTTCCTGTGTGAACAACAATTCCATCACGAATAATTCTAATCTTAGAATTTCTAAAGATCGTTCCACTCGTTACGAAGCAACCTGCAATTGTTCCAACTTTCGTGATATTAAATGTCTCACGAATTTCTGCTGTACCCACAATTTTCTCTTCAATATCTGGAGAAAGCATTCCTTCCATTGCCGCTTTGATTTCATCAATCGCTTTGTAAATGACTGAGTATAGGCGAATATCAATTTGCTCTTCTTCTGCCATTCTTCTAGCAGCCACAGAAGGTCTCACTTGGAAACCAATAATAATTGCTTCAGATGCAGATGCTAAATTCACATCAGCCTCAGAGATTGCTCCAACACCTTTGTGTACTATATTTAATTGGATTTCTTCGGTAGAAAGTCTCAATAAAGAATCTGACAATGCCTCGATAGAACCATCAACATCACCTTTCACAATTAAGTTCAACTCCTTAAAGTTACCAATTGCTAAACGACGACCAATTTCATCAAGTGTAATGTGTTTCGTTGTACGTAAACCTTGTTCTCTGTAAAGTTGTTCTCTCTTAGATGCGATAGATTTTGCTTCTTTCTCATCCTCCATCACGTGGAACTTGTCACCAGCAGATGGTGCTCCATTGATACCAAGAACGGAAACGGGTCTTGCTGGACCTGCTTCTTTAACCTCTGCACCGTGTTCGTCATGCATTGCTTTAATTTTACCAGAATTCCTTCCTACTAAAACAACATCTCCAATCTTTAGTGTTCCTGTTTCAATCAACATGTTGGTTACGTATCCTTTTCCTTTATCCAAAGAGGATTCAATTACAGTACCAACCGCCATTCTGTTTGGATTTGCTTTTAAGTCAAGCATTTCCGCTTCTAATAATATTTTTTCGAGTAATTCATCAATGTTTAAATTCTGTTTTGCAGAAATTTCTTGACATTGAAACTTACCTCCCCACTCCTCTACTAAGATATTCATAGTAGAAAGTTGCTCTTTAATTTTATCTGGATTTGCCCCTGGTTTATCAATCTTGTTGATTGCAAAAACCATTGGTACTTCCGCTGCTTGTGCGTGAGCAATTGCTTCTTTAGTTTGAGGCATTACATCATCATCTGCTGCAACAATAATCACTGCAACATCTGTTACTTGCGCACCACGAGCACGCATTGCTGTAAAGGCTTCGTGACCTGGTGTGTCTAAGAAGGTCATTTTCTTACCATCCTTCAAGGTAACACTATATGCACCAATGTGCTGTGTAATACCACCCGCTTCACCTTCTGTTACATTCGCATTCCGAATTCTATCTAGTAAAGACGTTTTACCGTGATCGACGTGACCCATTACCGTAATAATAGGAGGTCTTGCTTCTAAATCCTCTTCTTTATCAACTATTTCAGGAATTGACTCTTGAACTTCAGCACTAACAAACTCAATATCATATCCGAAATCTTCGGCAATTAATTGAATTGTTTCAGCATCTAGTCGTTGGTTAATCGAAACGAAAATCCCCAAAGACATACAGGCAGAAATCACATCAGTTGAACCAGTATTCATCATTGTTGCTAATTCAGAAACCGAAACGAATTCTGTTAACTTCAATGTTTTAGAGTCTAATTCAGCAAATGCTTCTTCCTCCATTCTTTTTTGGGCAACGTTTTCACGTTTAGATCTTCTATTTTTAGAACCTTTAGATTTACCGCCTTTGTTTGATAGACGAGCAAGTGTATCCTTAATTTCTTTTTGAATATCAGCTTCTGTAATTTCTGCTTTCGGTGCTTTTCCACCTTTTTTATAACCACCACCTGGTTTCCCACCGGGTCTTGCTCCTGGTCTTTGTTGTTGATTTTGCTTCTTATTCACATCAACTTTACGAACACGCTTACGTTTTCGCTTTTCACTGTGTGACGTTTTTGGCTTTTCAACCGGTAAAACAATTTTACCAACCACATTTGGTCCAGTCAATTTTTTACGTTCAACGCGAATCGTTTCAGGTTCTTTTCGAGCTTCTACCTTTGGTTCTTCCTTTTTCTTCTCAGCAATAGGTTCCACCTTTTTAACTTCTTCCTTTTTCGGAACTTCCGTTTTTGGAGTTTCTGCCTTTGGTTTTTCCTTTTTAACTGGTTTCTTTTTGTCAGGACGTGTTTTTTGGTTGATTTTAGTCAAATCAATTTTACCAATTACCTGAACTTTAGAAGATGTATCTTCACTAGACTCAACCTTCTCTATTACTGGAGCTTTTGTTTCTACAACGGGTGCTTCTTTCTGCTTTTCAACAACTGGGGGAGGTGTTTCCTTAACCTCTTCAACGACAGGTGTTTCTTCTACCTTATCGTTTCTTAAAGAAATTGTTTCTTTCTTCTCCTTTGGTGCAGTTGTTTGTTGAGACAACTCTTTCTGAGTTTGGTCATCGGCAAATTCAACACGCAACATTGCATATTGATCCGGTGCAAGCTTTGTGTTTGGGCTCGCATCGATCTTCACTCCTTTGCCTTCGAGAAATTCAACAATTGTAGACATTCCTACATTGAACTCTCCTGCTGCTTTTCCTAATCTAACTGGTTTGGCCATAAAATTCTACGTCCTTTTAATTTTTAACTTCAAGAAAAAAGAAAATCCTCCTTTCTTGGTTCTAAATATACTCTTTTGAAGTTGATTTATTCAAACTCCGCTTGAAGAACTTTAAACACATCTGCAATTGTTTCCTCTTCAAGGTCTGTTCTTTTCACTAAATCTTCTGCTCCAATATCTAATACTGACTTTGCTGTATCACAACCAATTGCTTTCAATTCGTCGATAATCCAGCTGTCGATTTCATCTGCAAACTCTTCTAAATCAACATCTTCTACATCAACCTCACCTTCACGATAAACGTCAAGTTCGTATCCTGTTAATTTACCTCCTAACTTAATGTTGTGTCCACCTCTACCGATTGCTAAAGAAACTTGGTCTGGTTTTAAATAAACCTTTGCTCTTTTTTCTTCTTCATCAATTTCGATTGACGTTATTTTTGCTGGAGAAAGTGCTCTTTGGATAAATAACTGAGGGTTTGTTGTGTAGTTAATTACATCAATGTTCTCATTTCTCAACTCACGAACAATTCCATGTATTCTAGAACCCTTCATTCCAACACAAGCTCCAACTGGATCAATTCTATCATCATAAGACTCAACAGCTACTTTTGCTCTTTCTCCTGGTTCACGAACGATTTTCTTGATTGTAATTAAACCATCAAAAACTTCAGGAACTTCTAGTTCAAATAATCTTTCTAAGAATTCTGGAGCTGCTCTTGACAAAATAATAACAGGTGTACTGTTTCTCATGTCAACTTTTGCAACAACCGCACGAAGTGATTCTCCTTTTTTGAAATAATCTGAAGGAATTTGTTCTGACTTAGGAAGTAATAATTCATTTCCTTCGTCATCCAATACTAGAATTTCTTTCTTCCAAACTTGGTAAACTTCTCCTGTAACAATATCCCCAATTTTTTCTTTGTAGATCTTGTAAAGATTGTCTTTCTCCAACTCCATTATTCTTGAAATCAAGTTTTGACGTAATGAAAGAACATTTCTTCTACCAAAATCGGTGAATTTAAATTCTTCAGTCACTTCTTCCCCTATTTCAAAATCAGGTTCAACCTTAATAGCATCAGAATAAGCAATCTCAGTATTTACATCTTCAACCTCTCCGTCGTCCACAATCTCTTTATTCAAGAAAATCTGAACGTCACCCTTATCAATGTTCACAATTACATCAATATGTTCATCTGTGTTGAATTTTTTCTTCAACATAGCACGAAACACATCTTCCAAAACTGACTGCATTGTCGTTTTGTCAATATTCTTTAGTTCTTTAAACTCTGAAAACGAGTCAATTAATTCTAAACTATCCATATCTATTTATTTAAATGAAATAACAATTTTTGTTTCTTTTATCTTATCCATTGTAAGCACCACATCTTCTATAATGGTTTGCTTTTTCTTTTTTCCTTCTATTCGCTCCTTACGAGTTGTTTGAACGGTAATTTGTTCTGGTGTAACAGCAATCATTGTCCCTTCTACCTTTCCGTCCTCGTGAAGTTTAACAACAACATCACGACCTACGTTTTTTTGATACTGAGCATATACTCGAAGTCCCTTATCTAGACCCGCTGAAGAAACGTGTAATTCAAAGTCTTCTTGCTCTCGATCAAGGTTATGTTCTACATTTCGTGAAACAGACATACAGTCTTTCACAGAAACCCCACCTTCGTGTTTATCTAACTCAATGTTAATTTTATTACCTGTAGAAATAATTAAACTCACTACAAATAGACCATTATCGAGTTCTTCGATACGCTCATAAATTAACGCTGCTACTTTCTTTTTACTAATCATAAGTTATAAAAAGAGGGGACTAATCGTCCCCTCAATCGTGTGTTTTACCATTAAACACGGTGCAAATATACGTGTTTTTTTATTATTCGCAATTTTTATGAAACATACTTTATATATAAAAAGGATTTCGGACATTTGTAAAAAATAAAGCATGCTAGTAGAAATTGGAGATAAGGTTGTGTCAACACAGATATTTGAGCGAAAATTCGTCTGTGATCTAAACGCTTGCAAAGGAGCTTGTTGTATTGAAGGGGATGCAGGAGCACCTTTGACACTTGACGAAGTTGATGTTTTAGAAGATTCTTTAGAGGCAATAAAACCATATATGAGAGAAGAAGGGTTAAAAGCTGTTGAAGAACAAGGTGTTTTTTATATGGATCAAGATAATGAACCTGTAACAACCTTGGTCAATGAGGCAGAGTGTGCTTTTGTTTACTTAGATGAGAAAGGGATTACAAAATGCTCTGTTGAGCAAGCCTATTTGGACGGAAAAACAGATTTTAAAAAGCCTATTTCTTGCCACCTATACCCTATTCGAGTAAAACAGTTTGATGATTTTACAGCTTTAAATTATGATGTTTGGAGCATTTGCTCTGATGCTTGTTCTTTGGGAGAACAACTAGGCGTCCCTGTTTTTCAATTTTTAAAAGAACCGTTGATTCGTGCTTTTGGGGAAGAATTTTATAGTGAATTGGAGGTTGTTGCTAAAGAGGTTCAAAAAGTGAAAGGTGAAAAGTGAAAAATTACCCATGCACTGTCTCATCCTTGCCATAGTTCTGAATAACTATTGCTTCAAACTCTAACCATTCTTTCCAACGTTTATCTACGTCTATTTCTGGAGCAACTCTTTTGGCGTGTTTCAAGAACATGGTGTAGTGTCCTGCTTCTGAAATCATTAATTCTCGATAAAAATCTGCTAGCTTTTCATCATCAATGTTATCGGCAAGAACTTTAAAGCGCTCGCAACTTCTTGCTTCTATCATTGCAGAAAAAAGAAGTCTATCAACTAAGGAAAACTTACGTCCTCTTCCTTTCTGCATAAACTTAGCAAGTTCGTTGACGTAGCTGTCTTTTCTTTCTCTTCCAAGAACAAAACCTTTTTCCTTAATGATGTTATGCACCATTTCAAAGTGTTCTAACTCTTCTTTTGCCAAAGAAAGCATATCTGTTACTAACTCTTCTTGTTCAGAATTGTGAACGACAATTGAAATCGCGTTAGTGGCGGCTTTTTGCTCACACCAAGCGTGATCTGTGAGAATTTCAGAGATGTTGGATTGAACAAGCTTTACCCATCGAGGGTCAGTTGGAAGTTGGAGACCTAGCATTAATTTAATTTTTACAAATCCACTCTAATCATAGAATACTTAGCACTGCTCTCTGGTTGATACGTTAAAGTTCTTATTTGAGAATAGGGAATATACATCTCTTTACCTGTTCCGTCTTTAATTAACAGAGAAGACTCTAAAGCTGTTAAAACAGTTGACTTTGCTTCAAAGGAATCACCATTTCTAACCAAGGTCTTTTTTTTGTATTCCATAAATGTAATCACAGAAACCCTTTGAACGTCTTTCGCAGGGTGATCACTGATGAATTTTTCGGCTTCTGATTTAGAAACTTGAGAATAGGAAATTGTTGCTATTCCAAAACAAAAAATAAGTGCTGCGAAAATTTGTTGTGTAGTTTTTTTCATTTTAATTGATCTCTTCTTTTTTGATAAAGATAGTAAAGTTTCCTTTTTTAATGCTTTCCCCGCAGAAAAGACGGTCTTATTTAAGCAAAAATTGTATTCTCCTATATAAAAATGACGTTGTTATCACCCCTAACAAAACGCCGCTAGTATTTGCAACCATATCCCAACCCGACATCACCCTTCCAGGCACAAAGTGTTGAATAATTTCTATGACTACTCCGTAAAAAATGCAAAGAATAATTCCTAAAATGAATTGTTTTTTATTCGCAAAGGTTAGGAGCCCAGCATTTGTCATTAAGGTAGAATACGCAATAAAATGACTTATTTTATCATTACCAACCGTTATTATTTCTGTCGGAGTTAGACTTAAATAGGCTATTCCAATAATCACTGCAATTAAAGATGTTTTCAATACGGTTTTCATACAACAAACAATTCAGATGCGATATAATCTGCCATTAACTTTCCTGATTTAGTCAATAAAACAATGTTGTTATCAATTAGCAACCATTTTTTTTCTTGGAATAAAGAAAACGTTTCATTGAACTCTTTACTTAACGGGAGAATTTCTTGAAGGTTGGCTAAATTTACTCCATATTTTGTGCGCAGACCCGTTAAAAGTAATTCGTTAAATTGGTCTTGCTTGCTCAATTCTTCTTTCTCTGAGAATGCTTGATTTTTCTCAATCGCCTTGATGTATTTTCTGTTATTCGCCACATTCCAGCTGCGTGTAGTTCCGTTAAAAGAATGTGCAGAAGGTCCAACGCCTATATAATGTTCCCCCTTCCAGTAGTTAGAATTGTGTTTTGATTCAATGCCATTCTTACAGAAGTTAGATATTTCATATTGCTCGTAACCATTCTTTTCAAGAAGTTCTAACAATACAAGAAATTGCTCAGATTGCACATCTTCTGAAGCCATTTTTATCTTTCCTTTATTGACCCAATTACTTAGCGCTGTATTCTTTTCTACCGTTAAACAATAGGCAGAAATGTGTGGAACACCTTTGTCAATCAATTGTTGAATGTGACCCTTCCATTCTTCTAAAGTGAGGTTTGGTAAGCCATAAATTAAATCCACCGTAAGGTTGTGGAAACCCGCTTCTTGTGCCAAAGAAATACACTCATTTGCTTCTTCAACGGTGTGTGCCCTGTTCATCCATTTTAGGTCTGATTCTTTAAAGGATTGCAAACCTATGCTTAGTCGATTCACTCCTGCTTTTTTCCAGGTGGAAAGTTGCTCTTGTGAAATGTCATCAGGATTTGCCTCAAGCGTTACCTCAGTATTATCAAGCACTTCAAAGGTGTTGTTGATTTTACGGAGAATGCTATTTAGTTCTATTTCTGTCAGTAAACTAGGTGTTCCACCACCAAAATAAATGGTGCTTATTGGTTCTTTTAAATAGTTTTTTCTAAGCGATATTTCTTGAAGAATGGCATCAATCATCTGCTCTCGGTAGGCAGAAAAAGTCGTGCTAAAATGAAAGTCGCAATAAGTGCACTTTTGCTTGCAGAACGGAATATGAATGTAGATACCTGGCATTGGTGTAAAGGTAGAATTAATTAAGAATTAAAAAACTGGGGGTTAGATGATAATTAATGATGTTTTAATCCTTTAAATAACAAAATCACACAGTAGAATCAATAAACAACACATTAGTTGGTACAGATGTTCTCATTTCTTATATTTAAACTATTATTCAACTCTATACACTATGAAAACGATCATCCTTTTAGCATTGATAAGCATCACTAATTTAGGTTCTTCTCAGGTTATTCAAACAACACTAAACTACAATAATATTTCTGCAATAATTTCTGATGGAGGAAGTTTCTTTAATGATGTTGCTAACTCACAACCAGGATATGAGGTGCCTAAAAACAGTGGTATTAGCGCAATAAATGAGGTTCGTTTTCTTTTTGGAGGTATTATGAATTCTGGAGACACAAATTTAATTCTTGGTGGAGCATCAAACTTGACAAGTATAAATAGTGACCTTTTCAACGGCGCTTATTCCAACAATAATTCTTACGCAAACCAAAGTTATCAGGATGAATGGAGCTCATCAACCTGGACCTATTGTCAAGAGGAAATTGACAGTTTTATTGCATGGTGGAGTTGTGACAATGGCATATCTACACCTACAGAATGTTTGACAGTAGATGCACCTAGTTCTGAATTAATCCAAAAAATGATTTCCTGGAGAGGTAATGGTAACACTCAGAATGGTGAATCTTACATTATGATGCCTTATTTTGACAATCCTAACGGTCCAAATGGGCAAGATCTTCAATATTTAGCAGAAGACGGAGACTATCCACTCATTAAGGGGTGTTGCTCTGCCTATATAGTTCAAAATGATCATGCGGGAATAAAAAGTTATTCCAACACGGGGGCTCTTGGAGTTGAGGTTCACTATCAGTTTTATCAATATAAAACCTGGGACTATTTGAATGATGTGACGTTTGTTGATGTGTTTGTTATTAACCGAAGTTCTGAAACGATCAATGATTTTAGATACGGAGTAATGGTTGACGCATCAATTGGTAATAATTTGGATGATTATATGGGCTGTGACTCCTTAAGAAACACAATGTACTTTTACAATGGAGATGGTTTTGATGAGCAAATAAATAGTTCTCCTACTTATGAGGGCTTCCCACCATCTTTAGGAATTGTTTCACTTTCAAACGGAATTTCAAGTGTTTTAGAAAGACCAACTTCAACTAGCGTATCTATTGAATGGAATTCATTGAGTGGCTTGTTGCCAAATGGTCAATCATTGATAGATAACAACTCTAACACAACTCAATTCATTTACCCTAGCAATCCAAACGATAATTTAGGGTGGAACGAAGTAAACTTAAATAATTCTTCTGGAAATAGAGACGGAATAATGGCTGTTCAACATGGTCAATTTAATAGTGGAGAAATAATAAAACAAACTTATGCAATTGTTTTTGCACAAGGTTCAAATAACTTATCAAGCGTGAATGATTTATTGACTACTGTTGACCAATTACAACAGTTTTATGACAATGAAATAGATACCGTCACTTGTGTTCAGGGGGTGCTATCTGTTCAGGAAAAAGAAAAAACTAAAGAAAATTACCTTTTATTTCCAAACCCAACTAGTACAAATATCAAAATTCAAAACAAAACAAACGAAGAACTAACTATCACTCTTTCTAATATTGAAAACAAAATAATGTCTCCTCCACTTACATCAAGTCTTTCCTTAATAAAGCTGGACTTGTCTAAAAATGCACCTGGAGTCTATTTAATTGAAATAGAAAGTAACAAAGGTAAAGTGGTGAAAAAAGTAATTAAAGAATAATTTGTCTTTTTATAGCCTTGTTGCTATTTCTGACAAACTTGAACCCAACATTTCTTCATCAATATTAATTTCATTCTTCCTCAACTCCTCACTCGTAGATTCTCCCCAAGAGATAATTTTGGCACCTTTTGGTACTTCATTCTCTAACAAAAAACCTCGAACATTAGAAGGGCTGCTAAAAACATAAACTTCACAAACATCTATTTTACAAGGTGTTAAAACGGTTTTGTAAACCACAACCTCTGTTTTTTGCTTTTCGGAGAATAGTGACGAAATCGTTTTCTTCGAAATGTCTGAGATAGGGAAAAGAACGGCTTTATCTCCAGCCCATTCTTTAAACCTCTTTGCTACTGAACTAATTTTTCCTGATTCTTTTCCTGAAAATTCGACATTTAATCCTAAAGATTCAAGGAGCAATTTTGTTTTGCTTCCCGTACAAGCAATCAATTTATTCTTCGGAATATCATAACGTGTTTTATAAAAAACAACTGAACGGGGGCTGCTAAAAAACAGAATGTCAAAGTTGTTGTCTAGGGTAAATTCAACTTGCTCAAAACTTAAAAATGAATGAGCGATTAGTTCCGTGTTTTTCGTTGACAGAAGCTGCGCTAACGCTTTAACTTCGCTTTCTTTTTTAGATATGAATACACGTTTAGCCAATCGATTTATCTTGTTGTAAGTCTGCAATTACCTTCTCTGCCATGCCTTCAAAATTATCGACTTGATAGTTTAAAGAGATGCATTTTTTATCTAAACCATCGGCGAAAGAAACAAATAGTTGATGCTCTTCCGTGCAATAAACTCCAAGTGGTAATTGGCAACCTCCATCCAGTAAGTTTAGAACTTTTCGCTCTAACTCTATTCTTTTTTGAACCTCTGGAAAGTTCATTTTTTGGAGAATGTCAAACAATTCTGTGTCTTCATTTCTTATTTGCAATCCTAAAACACCTTGCGCTGGAGCAGGAACGAATTCTTCAGGATTCAAAACAACTTCTACAAACTCCGAAAGATCTAACTCCAACCTATCGACACCTGCTTTTGCAAGCAAAATAGCATCGTAATTTCCTTCAAGTAATTTATTGATTCGTGTTGGAACATTTCCACGTAAATCATTGATGCTAACATCTGGTCTGTACTTTAAAACTTGTGACTTTCTTCTTGCAGATGACGTTCCTACAATTGCTCCTTCTTTTAACGACCATTTTTGAGTTGTATCAATGGCATTTTTATTAATCAAGAGAATGTCTGCTGGGTTTGCTCTTTCCGAAACACAGGCAATCATCAAGTTTTCAGGAGGGGTTGTCTCTAAATCTTTATGAGAATGAACCGCTAGATCAATCGACTTATTTAAAAGTGCATCTTCAATTTCTTTGGTGAAAAATCCTTTTCCTTCCAACTTGTCAAAGCTCAAATGTTGAATTTTATCTCCTTGTGTTTTTATGATGTTGATTTCAACTTCACAACCTAATTTCTGCAATTCTGATTGAACAAAATGTGCTTGCCATAATGCTAAGTCACTTCCCCTTGAGCCGATTGTAATTTTTTTCATATTCAAAACAGTAGTTAAGAAGAGTAGAAGTTAACTACTTAACTCCTGCCTTCTTTTAATTCTTTTCAAAATTTATTATTTCCCTTTAGAAGAATTTCCTTCGCCATTTTCATGGGCATACTCATGTACTTCTTCTCCATGTAACCGACTATTTTCTCCACCAACTCTCTCGATTCATCATCCATTTCATTAAGCTCATTTTGGAAAACTTCATTCATTGCAATTGCTTTTATTTCCTTCACTTTATTAGGAACCTCTCGCATAGCAATCTCTACAGAACGATTGTGGTAAATGAATTCAAACTCTGTAAGTGCCTCAGAAAGAATATCTTCCACGTGTGTTACTTCGTTTGCTCTTGCTTTTAAATTCTCATTGGAAATCTTCTGTAATAACTCAACAGAAATATGTGTTACTGGGTGTTTCTCTTTAATTACTGGAGAAAGATCTTGCGGAATAGCAATGTCAATAACAATTTTATTGGTCTTCTCGTTTTGCAGTAATTGCTCGTAAATAGATGGAGAAATAATGTGTTGCTCAGAACTTGTACACGTTATAATTACATCAAATCCTTTGTCAAAAGAACCTAAATTTGATAAAGGATGCGCCTTACCTGCTAAATCTTCTGCTAGTTTTTCTGCCTTGCCCAATGTTCGGTTAAAAACGTTGAAATTGGTAAATCCGTGTTTTTTTAAAAAACGGCTCATATTGGTGTTCGTTACCCCCGCACCGATAATTAATATTCTAGAATCTAAAGGCACATTCATGTCTTTTAAACGATGATATGCTAAAGAAACAACCGAAACTGGTTTTCTTGCAATGCTTGTTTCTGTGTAAACTTTCTTCGCTGTTTGGATGGTGTGTCGATTCAAAATTCTGATCAAATCTCCCGACAATCCCATTTCTTTAGAAGCTTCGTAAGCGCTTCTAACTTGGGTAATGATTTCTCGTTCTCCAACAATCATTGAGTCTAATGATGACGCAACAGATAGCTGATGACTTACCACACTCATTCCCTGATGCAACTCACAAATTGTTGCGAAATTATTTTGTTTGTCTTTTGTAAAAGTTGGATATAATTCTTCAAAAAAACGGAGAAGAAAGGCATGATTAACCTCTTCTTCGGTAACAATCATAAACTCTACTCGATTGCAAGTAGAAAGAAACATCAATTCTTTAATCGATAATTCCTCTTTTAATCGACCTAGTTTATCTAGTTGATTTTCAGGGTCAATGTGCAACAAACCAATGTCATTTACAGATAGATTTCTATGCGTAAATGCAATTGTATAAAGTTCGTTTATGC
>JAJRQP010000021.1 GCA_024280195.1 Bacteroidota bacterium
AAAAAGTAAAGTTTCCGAAAAGTTTTTCCGAAGCCTATCCAACTGCTAAAGTGAGTGCATTGAACCGCTCAACATATTGGTCATTCTTAACGAATAAAAAGTAAGCTCAAACCTCTTAATTTCTATCATCCTTAACTCCTTAACATTCTTAACACATGAAACCCTTCCTTCAAAAAATAGCCGCCAAAATTCACTCGGACAACCTTGATTTGAGTCATCTTACAATCATTCTTCCTTCAGAACGAGCAAAGAAATATCTTAACGCAGCTTTGTTTCAAGAATACGGTACGCCGATTATTGCTCCGACAATTACAACCATGGATAAATGGGTGAAATCGTATTCTCCAGAGACGGTAATTGATAAAACACGAGCGCTAATTCAATTGTATCGTATCCATGAAAAATCTGAATTTAAACAAGTAACACCGGATGCAGAAACGAGCAACATTACCTTCGATGAATTTTTGAAATGGGGGAGCATTCTCCTGTCCGATTTCAATGAGATTGACCGTTATTTGCTCGATGCAAAACAAGTTTTTAGAAACCTAGCAGATATTAAAGAGATTGAACAATGGAGTTTTAATGATGTAACGAAACTTACAGAGAGTCAAAAGAAATTCATGGAGTTTTGGGACAGGTTGCCCGGTTATTACTATGAACTCAACAAGGTGTTATCTGAAATCAATAGCTGCTACGCGGGCAAGTCCTTTAAATTTTTAGCGGAGAATATTAACGTTCTATTCAATGAAGACAAAGAGCATCGCTTTATTTTTGCAGGATTCAATGCTTTGTCAAAAGCAGAACTTACGATTATTCGACAATTAGAAGTCATGGGCAGAGCCGATGTGATTATTGATGCAGATGATTATTACCTAAAGAATAAATCTCACGAAGCAGGTGCTTTTTTACGAGAATTGTCGAGCTTTTTAGACAGTAAACAATTGGATTATTCTCAAGATGTTTTACGGCAAAAATCAATGGAGGTTAACATCATTGAATGCGCTCAAAAAACAGGTCAAGTTAAGGCAGCTTCCACCATCTTAAACGAACTTTCTCCGGATGAAATTAATGAAACTTTATTGCTTCTTGCAGATGAATCTTTGATAGGTTCCATCTTAAAAAACCTCCCCAAAAAAATAGGCAAAGCAAATATTACCTTAGGCCTTCCCATACGAAATACTGCTTTAAAAACATGGGTAGAATTGATTTTTTCTATACAGGAGAATAAGAAACGATTCAAAACTAAGTCGCTGTATTTTAACGACTTAAAAGATTTTGGGAATCATCCTTTCCTTTTAGGAATCATTGATTCTGAAGAAAAAAAGTTACTGATTGAAGCAGAAAAAAACATCGTTAAATACAACAAGATCTTTGTTAATGTGGAGAACCTCACAATTGGGGCAAAAACAAAAGAATTGCTCTTGTTACTCACCGAAGAATGGATTCCGAATCCTGCTGAATTGAATTGGAATGATGCATTGTCATTCATCCGAAAAATGAATCGTTTGATTTATAGAAACCTCTCAGAAAAATTCTCATTTGAGAAAGCTGTATTGGAAGGTTTTGATCGTTCGTTAGTCGATTATGAGAACATCTTAATAGAAGGAGTTCCGCCGATGAATTTAAAATCATTCGAGCATCTTTTTAATCAACATTGGGGAATGAAAAGCATTGCTTATCATGGAAACCCATTGGATGGGTTACAAATAATGGGACTGCTTGAAACAAGAGCTTTGGACTTTAAACGCATTATCTGTGTAGGAATGAACGAAGGACAATTGCCTCCAACAAATCCAATTCAGACGATGATCCCAATGGATTTGCGTTCGTTTTTAGAATTGCCAACACCTCGTGAAAAACAAGGGTTGTTTGCACATCACTTCTACCGATTGTTACATGCTTGTGAGAATTTAACGGTTACCTATACCAGTGCTGATGAATCGATAGGAAGCAATGAACCAAGTCGCTATTTGATGCAAGTAGAAAAGGAATTGAGCAGAACGAATCAGAACATCAATGTTCAACATAGCATCTACACACTGTCTGGAGAAAACAAATCTGAGATTCAGCAAATTGAGAAGACAGATGAGATTTTGAATAGAATGGATGACTTATTCGGAAGTTCAACTTCTGCATCTAAGATTAAGACCTATTTAGCTTGTCCTTTGGATTTTTATTTCAAATATGTGATGGAATTTGGTGAAGAAAACACCGTTGAAGAAGAAATCGAGAGCAGCACCTTTGGAACTTTTATTCACGACACTTTGGAGATTCTCTACACGCCATTTGCACGCTTCAACAAAGATGGGGAGAAGGTTAACCCGTCTCCATCTAACATAACTTCTTATGATGTGGAGAAGATGCTCAAAGAATACGAATTGGTTCTACATAAGTTGTTTTTAAAACATTTTAATGGCGATAAAGAGTCCTTTATGAAGGGGAAAAACTTGCTGTCTTATCGAATGGCACTCAAATTAACCGAGAAATTCCTCAAAGCAGAGGCTGATTTCCTTGCTCAGCAAACAGAATTGGTGTTCATTGAGCAACTAGAAGCAAGTTATGAAGAGCTCGTTGAAATCGAAGTAAATGGTCAAATCAAGCAGGTGAAAATGATGGGTTACATCGACCGAATCGACAGTGTTGGAGAGACTATTCGCATCATCGATTATAAATCAGGAAAAGTGGAAGATAAAGATGTTAAATTTGGTTCACGCTTCACAGGAATTGAGTTAGAAGAGGATAAAATTGTGCATTCTATCAAGAATAACAAACACCTATTGCAATTGATTCAGTATGCGTATTTGTATTACAAGAAGAATGGAATCATTGCAGAATCGAGCATCATTTCTTTTATTTCAGGAGAATTTAAACCTTTTAAACTAGACGGAAAGAAATTTAACCTCGAAGAAGTCATCAAAGACTACCCGAAGTATTTAGGAATGATATTGAATGAAATATACGATACGGAAATACCGTTTAGTCATAAAGATGCACATTTTTCTTATTGCCAATATTGCGGGTAAAACAATGCTTATGAAATACATTTTAATTCTTTCGCTTTTTAGTTTTTTTTAGGGTTTATTCTCAGGAGAAGATTGTAAATGAATATACTCTATCAGTCAATGAATCTAGTTTTTTACGTTTTTCAAGCAATAAGGATATTAGATTTGGTCTTGGAACAGGAGTCTATCACACTTTTAAAAAAAGGAAGCACATTAATACCCAATTTGGTATAGAATACACTTTATTTAGAGAGTTTACTGCTACAGTGTTTGGTTTATACAGTTTCTTTTATGGAGGGTGTAGCTATAATTAGCTAAATATTACTTTGGGATATCAACTGTAACCAAATAAAAAAAACTGAAAAGAGTCAAATTTACATTCCAACTCTTTTCAGTTACTGCAAGTAATAATAAAACCAAAATATAGAACAAACCAGAAAGCCTATATTCTAATCATTAAACGAAAGGAAGTTTAAAATGGTTGGGTGGGGAGTTTCGTAGTGCCAATTTGGACATGCCACGTTCTTAGATTTGATTTTACTTCGGAGAATATAATGCAGTTTTAACGATTCACTCTTACAAGGTTTATAAGTCCCCACTGTAAAAATTAAATTTCTGACGAGGATTAAGTCTAAAAGCCGAAGGCTAGTCTAAAAGTTTGCATAGCAAACGAATCTAAAAATGAGCGAAGCGAATGAGTCTAATCTAATACAAC
>JAJRQP010000333.1 GCA_024280195.1 Bacteroidota bacterium
AATATTGGAAAAAAAGGAAGATGAGAAAGACGGAGACACCATTGATTTACGCAATATGCCTCGCAATGATTTTGATTTCGACGACTTAAAAATGCTTTGGAGAAGATTTGCCTTTATGATGAAAGATGAAGGAAAATTAACGACTTACAATGCATTAATCAAGCGTGACCCAAAGTTAAAGAAAGATCAAATATACACGCTCGAAGTAGATAGTCAGTCACAAATCGATTACATTCAATCACATTTCACCGACTTGGTTAGTTTTATTCGTAAGGGCTTGAAGAATTACGACATGAGCATCGAGTTAGAAGTAACCAAAAACCAAGAAGAAGAGGTTAAGTTCCAAACGGGCAAAGATCGATTTACTGCATTGGCAAGAAAGAACCCTAATTTGCATTCGCTGAAGAATACGTTTAATTTGGACATTGAGTTTTAGGACGTAGGGAGGTGTTAGAGTTGAAGTTGGCTGGTGTTAGAGTGTGGAGTTAGGAGTGTGGAGTTAGGAGTTAGGAGTTAGGAGTTAGGAGTTAGGAGTTAATTTCATTTTTCTTGAGAAGATACAACTAAAACTTCATTCTCAACTGAACTGTAATATCCGTTTTATTACCTCCTTTAATTTCTTCTGCGCCTGAACCAATACTAGACCTATTTGCAAAGATGCTCACTCCATACCTTACCCAAAGGTCAAACTTGCGGAAGAACTTATAACGAACCATTGCATAAGCACGACTTCCTCGGTAATAATAAGAAGGAACTGAGAATACATACAAGGCATTGTTCTCATAAGTGTAAATTCTCGTATCATAACTATCTGTATCAAACAAGGCATAGCGCAAAGACAAACTAATTGGTGATGACTTTGGTTTATAAATGATGTCCTGCGTTATAATCATTCCGTCCTCTTTATCTTTACTTGGACGAGAAATAGTCACGTACTCTACCCTGCTTTTCAACTTCACACTTTCTGATACTTTGTAACTTAGGTTGAAACGGTAATTTCTTTGGAGAATGTTTTCTAATTCTGTAATTGTTCCATCAGATAAACGACTGTTGCGTTGTTTTTCTTGCTCTCTAAAACGGACGTAAATTTCAAAATTTCTACTTGGTCTATATCCTTGTTGAACCATGTATTCATGCCCGACAGAAGGACCGTCGACTTGAAATTTTAGCCAAGGAAACTTAAACGCATCAATGTAAACATTTGTAGAAATCGCTCTTGTCCAACTGATTTTCATACCTGCATACAACCCTTTTTCATTCTGTGTTTTACTTCCTTCTGCAAAACCTGCATTGTAAAATGTTTGATAATCTCGTGCGTAGTTGCGATAAACCAAACTCATCTGCACCTTTCTATCTAGAGAAAACAGTACGCCATGGAGATTTGCAAACCCTCCAGAATAAGAAGAACGGGAAACTTCTCCAAAGAAATTGAAATTGTGATACACCCAGCTATAATCTCCACTGATACTAAAATTACTCTTCCCTCTGAAGTCAAAACGATTGTATGGCAACGTGTCTTTCACAAAGTCTCTGTCGTAGCCTAAATAAACGGCTGCGAGACCCAGATGTAAGTTTCTCAACTTATAGCGCAAGTTAGAACCAACAACAATTTCGTTCAGTTGATTTTTCTTAGCTATTTCAGAATTAGTTCTGTGCAAACCCGTGAGGTTAATACTGGAAACAAATTGCAAATCTTCTTCCAGAGAATCTCCCACAATAACAGATGCATCTACCGCCTTATACGAACCGAAGGTTGTCAATGAGAATTTCTTATAACCTAACTCAAAAGCTGCCCCCCGCAAGAATCTTGTTTCATCAACAGAAGTATACGGTTTCAATGACTTCGCAGATTTCTTAACATTAGTTACATCTGCCGTTTTTCCAAAAGCATAGCCTGACCAAAAATTAAGACCTTGACCTACTTGAACTTGATAATCTCCCAAAGCAACCGACTTCAAATATTTCCCTCCTTTATAGAATGCATGCGCAGAATAAAAGTCAAAACCATTGCTTTGTGCACCTTTAAAAAATTGTTCTCCCGGATCTTTTTCTGCCGTAATTCCAACACTCAAATTAGTACGGTAACTGAATCTCAATCTTGTATAATAACGATTAGGATCTCCATGATAATAAGAATTGCTTGAGTTGAGAATAGAATCTGGAACGTCTTCGTATCCTGCTTTATCTTCTAAAATCGTTTGAAAACGAAAATAGGCCTCAAACTTCCCTTGCTTAATTGCTTCTTTTAGGCTGACATGTAGTTGATCGAGTTTATCATCCACCTTCACAAAAGGCAAAACCAAGCTAATCGTATTCAAATCCCAATAAGGCAAACTTTGCAACTCATAAATGGAAATCATCTTTCCGAATAACTTTCTGTGCAAGAGCAAGTCATTGATTTGAACATCTGTCAATAAACCTAGTTCATTTAAACTTTCTTCATCAGCAGAATTTAAATTTAACGGATTCTCGAAGAAAAAATTCAGATTTTCGACCAATGCGGTTAAGTCAATGTTTTCGTCTTCCAATTGCTCAGAAATAAACTCAATTCTTTGTTGAATAATGTCATTCTTCTCTTGAGAAAACAAAATTGAACTTGAAAACAAGAGGGTAAAAAAAAGGATATATTTCCAGAGACTCTTCATTTACTTCGCTACAAAAACAAGTGAAAAATGAGGAGACCAGCCAAGATTTCTGTCAAAGGCGCTTCCTAAGTCGATGTGAAATTGCTTAAAATGATAACCAAAACCGAAGGACAAATCAGTGGGTGCTGATGCAAAGCCACCTCGAACATAAAAGTTGTCGACTACTTGATATTCTGCTCCTAATTTAAGTCTCAAATCATAATCTAGATCTTTGTCAAATTCTGCAGATACAATTAGATTCTTAGAGAATTGGTAAGAGCTACCTAACCGTACAATTGTCGAAAATCGATCATCTTGATAATCAGATAGTTTTGCTCGTCCGAGGTTAAAAGCACTGACACCTAATTTCCATTTATCTGTAATTTTCGCATAAATTCCTGCTTCTGCAGTCATGGAACTCTTGGGACCGTAGTTACTCGATAGTTGCAAACCTTGGTAATTTAGTTGTACACCTGCATAGAGTTTTTCGGACAACTTCATACTGTAACCTAATCCTGCTTTAGTAGAACGATATTGTGAATATCCGTAAAAATGAGC
>JAJRQP010000334.1 GCA_024280195.1 Bacteroidota bacterium
AAACATGATCAGATAATGGTGATTTAGATTGAGGCGAAGGTGATGAACGCTTGTGATTGAAAACTTTATGGCTCCCTCGAATAACACCGAGTGCGCCATTTTTTTCAGTTACATCAACCAATGCAGTCCAAACAGTTGCCGAGCAGAATTGATTTTCATCCACAAAAGTCCAATCTTGGTGAGGTGGGACGATGTTTTGTAAACCAGGTTCTTTGATTACGAAACTTGCAGTGAATATTTTGTAATCATCTAGTAGTCCTGTCATTTTTGGAGCAAGTACTCCCTTTATTTTCGATCCAACCTCTTTAACAAGATCTTCATTTTCACTGTCGAGACTGATGTGAAATCCCGCTTCAATTTTATTATCAAACTCTTGATTATTGTAGTAGCTAAAAAGCAACTCTACTTCTTCTGAATTGAGCAAAGAGAGCAATACATATCCATCTTTGGCGAATTGCTTCTGGTGTTCTTCATTTTTAAAGATGTTTCTCATAACAAGAGTTTAAAGATCGTCAACTAAGTTTCGTTCCTTATCCTTAAAGATACGAATTCCTATGAAAAGGAAAGCTAAAACTGGCATAAAAGACCAACAGTATGACCAATCAAAGGGAATATTGAATAATAATGAACGTAAAAAATCAATAGTTGTAGCAATTGGGTTTATGTAGTAGATGTAGTCCCGAAAAGCTTCAGGAATCAATGTTGTCGGATAAAACACTGGAGTTACCCAAATTCCAAAATTAGTCAAATAAGGAATTAAATGTTGTAAATCTCTTTTCTTAACAGTAAGGATGTTAAGCCAAATTGACATGCAAGCGCCAACAAGTACAACCATTATCACAGCAATAGGAAACAAGGTAATCTTAGGAGAGAAATCCATTCCTAAAGCGAGCATTATTACAATCAGTAAAATAAAGGACACAAAAAATTCAAAAAATGCTACCACAATTTTTGAGATTGGAAGAAGTATTTTGGGGAAATACACTTTACGAATTAATTCTTGAGAACTAATTAAAGCCGTTCCTGACGCATTAACCATATTTGTGAAGAAATACCAGATTGTCATACCACTAAACGCAAAAGCAACATAGGGAACATCTCCCGTTTCAAGTTGGATTAGCTGATCAAAGAAAATCGTGAAAATTGCTAATGCGATTAATGGCTGAATGATCATCCAAAGTAAACCCAGTTTAGTTTGAACAAACCGAGCTATTAAATCTCGTTTAGCAAAAGAGAAAATCAATTGTCGGTATTGATAAATACTTCGAAGGTATTCTCCGAATTTTGCTGATTTATTATTTATGACTGTCTTTCCCATTATTTCTGAGAGAACATTTTACGGTGAATTTGTCTTTTCCCTATCATCATTGGTGGCAATTTCACCATTTTCGATTCTTTGGTAAAGTTGTGGTTATAGAAATCATAATAAATGACAGATGGAATACTGAACGACAGTCTATACAACCATCTAAAAAAAGGCCAATCAAGAAAGAAGAAGGGGCCAAAAAACCATTTAGCGACGTAACGCAATGGCAACCACACTTTAGACCAAAATGGTAATTTTTTTTGTTCGCGTTTAACTACTTGAAGGCACTCTTCTAGGTATGTTTTTTTACCAACCTTTGAACGTTGACCTTCTTTTCTATGTCGAAAACCTGATAATTCTAATGTAGTTGTATGTAATTTTTCAAATCGGAAGAAACGCGACCACAACTCCATATCCCCTGCTAGATCATATTGAAAATCGAGTGTTGCTCCTGCTTTATCCCATAACTCTCTCGACCAAAACGATGATTCTTGTTGTATGAATTGAAAGTCATTTGTTAGGTATCTGTATTTTGACCAACGACACCATGGTAATGTGATTTGACCAACAAGCGCACCATCTTCAGTGTATTCTCTAGCTAATCCCATCAACCAATTAATATCTTCGTATTTATTAAAAATTTCGGCTACTGTAAAAAGAGAATGAGGCAAATATTTATCATCGGAATTCAACCACGCCATGATCTCTCCTGTTGATTTTTCAAATCCTTTTTGGATAGCTTGATATTGCCCATCGTCGGGCTCACTTATCCAATAGGAGAAATGATCTACATAGCGTTTAATTATTTCTAAGCTATTATCAGTACTTCCTCCATCGATCAAAATATACTCTAAGTTAGGGTAACCTTGCTCAATCACCGATTTTATCGTGTCTTCAAGAAAATCTCCGTTATTAAAATTAACAGTGACAATGGATATTTTTGGATAATTTTTCACAATGTAAAATATAGAAGCTAAAATACACATATTAAACAAACTGTAATTCAAAACTAAGGATTTAATTATTTGTATTTTTGATTCAACCAATTTATTTCTAGTGCGAAAAATAGCTCATATAATTAATCCTTTCAATGCAGATTCATCATCAGATTTGCATACAGCGCAACCAATCACATTTGCCTCAATGCTCAAAGCAAAAGAAGAAGCAAAAAATATCGTTGATGTTGAGTTATGGACATCGCAATTCCCTGAGGACAGGAATATGATTATTAATGGATTTCAAGCAACACAGGATTTAAATCGATCTGTACTAGATTTAGCTTCCTTTGAAATAAAACTCAAATTACCTTTAATTGATGACATTGTTCGTAGACTGTATAACGAATCTGATGCCGAATATTTAGTCTATACAAATGTAGATATTGGAGTCTATCCAAATTTTTACACTGAAATCAACCGTTTCATTGATGATGGATTAGATGCGTTTATAATTAATAGAAGAAGACTTCCTTCACAATACACCAAAGTGGAACAATTAACTGATATCTACCAAGAAAAAGGAAAGAAGCATCCTGGTTTTGATTGCTTTGTTTTTCATCGAGATTTATTCAAGAAATTTCAATTAGCGGAAATCTGTATTGGAGTTCCATTTATTGGAATTACATTTTCACAAAATATTTTTGCTTTGGCAAAGAAACATAAGCTATTCGAAAATGAAATATTGACATTTCATATAGGAATGGAAATATTCAAAGGACGAGCTGCACGTGAGTATTTTAAATACAACCAAAAACAATTTTGGATTGCGATGAACTCCCCTTTGAAAAAGCACCTTTCTTCTAAAAAAATACCATACAGCAACTTACCTTTACCTCTAAGATTAATAAGATGGGGTTTGCAACCTAGTATCCCTATAAGGTTAATGTTGAAACTTGAAATTAAAAGGATAAGTTCTTATTTCCGTAAAAGAAGATGATTCTTTTCTTCAGAAGAAAGATCAAGGATCAGATTTCCTACTTCAAATGGTTTAAGAATTTTCGATAACTTCATTTTAGACTTGCTATATAAGTCTTTCGACACCAATAAACTATGAAAATTATTTCCTTTTGCTACCAATTCATAACCAAAAAAATAATTGAAATCTAAAGCTGTTTTATTCCCTTTCTTCACTTTAGCTGTTAACTCTGTAAATGAGAAGTCATAAAAAAAACTATCCATCAAACAAGCGATGGCTAACATTGGAATATATGATTTGTGATAATTTAAATTCCCTATAAAAATGCCCGCTTCTCCCTTCCTTTTTTTCCAATCAATATTCTTCACATGAATAATTCCAATTTGAATCGACTGATGTATAATCATTAGATAAATATCAGATTCATTTAATCTAGCAAACCAATCTTCTTGCATTTTGGGAGTTAACTTTTTGTCAAAAAGCATGTTTTTTTGTACAAATTCAGCATTACGCCAACTTCGTACCATTTGAATATCCTTATATTGAAGAGAGTCCAATTGAACCCCATATTTTTGAAGAATCATTACAGTTTTACCTTAATAGCATAATTTGGTTTTCTAACTCTCGATGAATATATACGGTTGATATAAACACCAAAAACACCTATGCTACCTGAAATAATTGACATAGAAACAAGAACTGCTAGCATAAATAAATCCAAATCTTCACCAACGTTCGTTTTAAAGTAGATATAATATCCAGTCATAGCAAGAATACCTATCGACGCTAGAATACTTAAGAAAATCATTAGTTTCAGAGGGAGACTTGTATAATATATAATCAACCTTAATGATAAGGCTATCAATTTACGATTGGAATAACCTGATTTACCATCCTCTCTTAAATTCCGTTCGACCTCTACAAATTGAAAGTTCAAGGTATACCATGTAATCACCTGATTAATAAATAAATGATCTTGAGAATGAAACCTTAACCTATCTACAATATGTTCATCAATTAATCTAAAAGAAGAACCTATTGAGCTGCCATTACCTTGACTTTTGTTGAAAATTCGTTTAATTAAAGCCGAGCCTATTTTTCTAAACCAAGAAGTTTTTGATTCTTTAAACTTACCATAAACTACATCAGCATGAGATTTCTCCTGAAATTCAATTAACTTTTTAATCTCATTTGGGTTTGTTTGTAGATCATCATCTATTGTAATAATTCTCTTGCCTTTCGCTTCATCTATTCCACAAAGTGTCGCTCCATTTTGCCCAAAATTCTTTGAAAGGCGTATGATAGTAATCAACTCTTTACCAATCTCTTTTATGCGCAATAATTCTCTCCAACTATTCTCATCTCCAGAATCTTCAACAAATAATACCTCATAAGACAAACTTAAGTCTTGCATAACAGAACTTATTCCATGGAACAATGATTCTAGTGATTCTACACTACGATAAACCGGAACCACTATAGTATACTCTATCTTTGCCAAGTTATAATTCTATTAGTTTAGGACACACAATATCCGAAATATTTACACAAACTGCCCCCCAAGACAAACCTACTCCAAATCCAGAAAAGAGTAATTCAAGATTTCTACTTTTCACTTCTACTCCTAATTCACTTACAAGGGTTAATGGAATTGTTGCACAACTTGTGTTTCCATATTTACCTAATGTGTAGGGAACTTTTGAAGAATCTATCCCCATTTTTCTACGAATAGATTCATTTAATAACTTATTTGCCTGATGAAGTATATAATAATCAATCTGATTTTTTTCTTTACCCGCATATTTTAATACCGATTCAATATTAGGAATAACCTCTTTCAGAGCAAAAGCAAAAACATCATGCCCTTGCATTCTCATTTTTTTTGTACTACTATCAGTTTGATTTCTTGCACCTCCTTCAGGAACAATAATAGACTTATAGCCAGAGCCATCAGTTTGCAAATTAAAAACCATATCCTTCGCAGATGAATCATATTTTATAGCAGTAGCTGTCCCTGCGTCAGAAAAAATTGGAACAATACTATTATCACCTTTTTCTATCAACTTAGTAATCGTGTCACCTACAAGCAACAATCCTTTTTTTATAGCTCCTGAACTCATCATGTTAGATATAACTGACAATCCATAAACATAACCTGCACAACCCTGATTTATATCTAAAGTCATGCATGATTTTGGTAAATTTAATCGATCTTGCAAAATCATACTTGTCCCCGGCATTGGATAGTCTGGAGTTTGCGTAACAAAAACTAACATCTCTATTTCATTTTGATCCCACTTGAGTTCTTCTAGCAGTTTCTCTGCAGCAACAAAGCACAAATCTGAGGCACAAATATTTTCATCTGCTATTCTTCTATTCTCTATACCTGTTGTTTTTATTAGTAAATCAATTTGCTGTTGACTTAACCCTACAAGATCTTTATTTGAAACTTTGTTTTTAGGAATAGCACCAGATACACCTGCAATTTTTGTGTTTGCAACTTTAAACAAAGCCATCTTAAGAAAGCTTATTAGTAAGAATATTATGCAGTTGATGAATGGTCTTAGCCTTTTTTAATTCTTGATGACTAATTAAAACATCATAATGCTCATCGATTGCGCTAACTACGATTAAGGATTGCATTGAAGACCATGACTCAACTACTGAAGAATCAAATGAAAACTCTGGATCAAAAAGATCTTTTATCATATTTTCAAATTCTGAAAAATCAATTTTCACGGAATGGATTTTAGTAGTTATAACTAAGCAAATATAGAATAATCTAATCGATTTTGTGTTATATTACAAAAAATGTTCAGAAGAGATTTATTATGATTCCATTTAACAAACCTTACTTAACTGGTCAAGAATATGAGCTTATAGAAAAAGCCTTTAGCAAAGGGAAATTCTCTGGGAATGGCTACTTTACTGATAAGTGCCACCGCTTTTTCAAAGACCATTTTGGATTGAGTAATTGCTTTTTGACCAATAGCGCAACTTCTGCTTTGGAAATGGCTTCTTTGTTATGTAATATTACTAAAGAAGATGAAGTGATAATCCCTTCGTATACATTTGTTTCTACAGCTACTCCTTTTGCCCTTCGGGGAGCACGAATTGTCTTTTGTGATAGTGAACCTACAAGTCCAAATATAGATGTCCTACAATTGGAGCAACTTATCACACCGAAAACAAAGGCTATTGTAATTGTCCATTATGCAGGATTGGCATGTGATATGGATGCTATCATGGAAATAGCAAATCGACATGAAATTTTTGTTATCGAAGATGCTGCCCATAGTATTGCGAGTCTATATAAAGATAAGTTCCTTGGCACTTATGGTCATTTTGCAGCTTTCTCATTCCATGAAACAAAAAACATTAGTTCTGGTCAAGGAGGAATGCTTGTAATTAACGATCAATCTATGATTAATCGTGCTGAAAAAATTTGGATAAAGGGAACTAACCAACTCGATATGCAAAGAGGAATTATTGACAAATACGAATGGGTAGATCTTGGCTCAAATTTCTATCCATCAGAAATAACTGCAGCACTTTTATTTGCTCAGCTTCAAAAGATTGAATTTATTCAAAAAAAACGTAAAACAATTTGGAACACCTATTATGAACAACTGCATCATCTGGAAATAAAAGAGAAAATAAGTCTTCCAATTATAAAAGATTATCAATCTAATAATTATCACATTTTCTATATCCTCTGCACCTCAATATCTGAAAGAAATAATCTCATTGATTTTTTAAAACAGAACAATGTACTAGCTGTATTTCACTATTCAGCTCTTCATTCTAGTCCCTATATCCAAGAGAAGTCAACTAATAAATTTGAGCTACCAAATGCTGATCGTTACTCCGAAACACTTTTGAGATTACCTTTATTTGTTGAACTAGAATTAAATTTAGTCACGAAAATCACAAGTTTAATTTCATCATTTTATGAATCTATCTAAAGGACAGTTCTCAGTTAATTTTCTAGTAAAATTAACAGTCGGACGCTTTGATTAGCTCATTTCAAATGACAAGTAATCACTTCACCTTTACAGAAACAATCATTACAAAAGTAGCCACCTTTTCATTTTTTGAATTCGTTGCAATCACATCAATCGGTTGATTCACCCTCTCTTTCGTTTCCGCAGAATTGAGAATTGCTTTCTTAATTAGCTCTCCTTGATCAATTTTAAAAAGAATGTCGGATTCTGCTCGCATTAAAAACTCAGCATTCATTCCTTTAAAGGCAAATGAAACTTTATGACCGAGTGAATCAGCAAAATAAAACGCGTGCAATCCTGCTGCAATATCAGCACCAACAGCAAGTGCACCAAAATACATAGAGCTCAAATGGTTTTTAGTCTTTCTTCGCAAGCGAATTCTCACAACGCTCTCATTCTCATCCAGCTTTAACAACTTTGGCTTCACAAATCCAATCATTGGGATTTTAAAAACCCCAAGCAACCATAACTTTCGCTGCATTTGCTTTAAAGTGATTTCTTTAACTTGCTTCATATTCTCTTTTTAGGTCTGCAATAATATCTGCAATTGGTCGAATGGAGGTTACGTGTTCTATAGAAGGACCTGCACACCACACTGTTTTGTAAGTAGAACTAAATGCTGCTTTTTGCAAACTCTTCATTCCTTTAAAAAAGGTGAACGCTTTGAACCATTTCTTCAATCGTTTGTTTTTATTCAGCAAACGTTCAAACCAATTTTGCTTCGTTCCAACCTTCTTGACATAATCAGTATTGATAACCGTACAAGGTGTCCCTGATAATTTAGTTGTCATTACAATGTCTTCCGCAGAATAATCAACGCAAGCCTGTTTGTATTCTTGAGAAACTCCAGCCTCATCAGATGCAATAAAAACACTTCCCATTGAAATGCCATCTGCACCGTACTCAACCATACTCGCGATTTCTTTGCCATTCCCTACTCCACCGGCAGAGATGACAGGGATAGTGCATTCTTTCTTCAGCATAGGAAGTAATTCCTTGTAAGACATTGGTCCTGCGTGACCTCCTGCCTCTTTGTTGACCGCAATAATTGCATCGGCTCCTAAAGCTTCTACTTTTTTTGCGTATTCAACATTCACGACATCGCAAAACACTTTTACTCCTGCTTTATGTGCAGCAAGAATCGTTTCTTTGGGAGAACCTAAGGAAGTTATTAAGTAATCAACCTTTTCTTCGCAGCAAACTTGCAATTGCTCCTTGTATAAGAAATTTGATTTATTCACAATCAAGTTGATTCCAAAAGGTCCATCCGATTCTGATTTTATAGCTCGAATTGCTTCTCTTAATTCTTCAACTGTTCTGTAATTCAATGCAGGAATTGCTCCTGTGGCTCCTGATTTAATAGCTGCAATAATCATTTCCTTGTTAGAAACAAGGAACATTGGAGCAACGATCACTGGAAATTGAATGTTAAGCATTTTGCTTAACCCGACTTCATTTGCTGGAATTTTCATAAGGCAAAGATAATAATTTTACTATGCAAACATAGGAAAATTATTTCTTCATTTTTAAGTAGAAAAACAAATAGTATTTATCCATCTTTCTAACTTCATTTTTTACTAAAAAAAGCATTTTTCATCAAAAAAATGAAAAATATTGAATATCCAATGTTCAATGTAAAAGTGGGGTTATTGCAAAAAAAATCTACTAAGGCTTGACAAATGTTCGTTTCTGCTTCGTTAAAGAGGAAGAGATTTAGAGACAGGAATGGTTATTTGCATATCTCGGCTCATCTCGGCTTTGCTCGATGTGCAGTTCGACGTGCAATTCAAAGGGGTAAGAATGAAAAATATTGAATATCCAATGCTCAATGTAAAAGTGGGGTTATTGCAAAAAATTCTACTAATGCTTGACAAATGTTCGTTTCTGCTTCGTTAAAAAGGAAGAGGTTTGGAGGTGGAAATCACTTTTACATTTCTCGGTTGATCGTTTAATGTTCATCATTTTTGAATAAAAAAAAGAAAAAGCGATAGGTATATTGATGAAACTTAATGAAGAAATGGTAGAATCGAGAGCTGCATTTCTATAACCTCATTGCGTAGGTTATAATTGAGAAGAATTCTATTTTTAAATGCTTCATTCTTCTTACATTTGTTGCATGTCAAAAACAAGTGCTTGGATCAGTGCAATGCGATTGAGAACATTACCTCTTTCTCTTTCTGGGATTATTCTGGGATCTTCAGTTGCACATTACAATGGCTACTGGAACACATTGATATTTGTTTTTGCCATTCTCACAACTATCTTGTTTCAAGTACTTTCCAACTTTGCAAATGACCTTGGTGATGGGCAAAAAGGAACAGATAATGAAGACCGAGTTGGTCCAGAAAGAGCGGTTCAATCTGGAGTGATTTCTCACAAAGAAATGAAAAGAGCTGTTATCTTAACTGCCATTCTCAGTTTTGCATCTGCAGGTTTCTTAATCTATCTGGCAGCACAAAACATGTCCTCAGCAACAATTTGGTTCTATGTTGGTTTGACCGTAGCAAGTGTTATTGCTGCCATTTCATACACCATTGGAAAAAATGCTTACGGTTATCATGGACTTGGAGATTTGATGGTCTTTTTCTTCTTTGGAGGAGTTAGCGTTCTCGGGGTTTATTCTCTATTCGCTCCTGTTTTTCTGATGGACAACATTTTACTTGCCATCTTTGTTGGTTTGCTCAGTGTTGCCGTTTTAAACCTCAATAATATGCGAGACATTGTGAACGATAAAGCTTCAGGAAAGAACACGCTTGTTGTAAAAATGGGAGCTAATTCTGCAAAATTCTATCACACGATTCTCATCATCCTAGCTTTGACAACACTAACGGTTTTTATTTTAAAAATTGAGAACCCACTCCTTTTTGCAGGAATGATTCCCGGTATTCTTTTACTCTTTCACATCAGAAAAGTAATGGCAACGAAAGACCCGAAAGATTTTGATCCAGAACTGAAGAAGGTGGCACTCACAACCTTTGCGATTTCACTTTTTACATCAATTGGTTTGTTTCTCTTATGATTAAAGCAAAATTCCATAAACGAACTTTCCATTTCAAGAAACCAAGTGGTACAAGCCGAGGTATTTTAACTGAAAAACACGCTTGGTTTATCGAAGTTTGGGAAGAAAATACCCCCGCAGTAGTTGGAATTGGAGAATGCAGTATCATACCCGATTTATCGCCCGACTTTATTGATTTTGAATCCTACGAAGATAAATTAACTGAAGTATGCGCGAATTTATCAACCGAACTACAAGGTTGGCCTTCTATTCTCTTTGGTGTAGAATGTGCATTACTTGATTTAAAAAATGGTGGAAAGCGTATCTATTTTGAAAATGCTTTTTCTCGTGGAGAACAAAAAATCCCGATTAATGGATTGATATGGATGGGTTCTGAAGAATTTATGCAAGAGCAAATTGAAGAGAAAATAGCAGCAGGATTCTCCGTCATAAAAATGAAAATTGGTGCTATTTATTTTGATACAGAATTGAAAATTTTAAAATCTATACGGGAGAAATTTTCCAAAGAAAAACTAACCTTGCGAGTAGATGCAAATGGTGCTTTTTCTCCTGAAGAAGCTTTGAATAAACTCCAAAAACTGGCAAATTTAGCTATCCATTCAATTGAGCAACCTATAAAAAAAGGTCAGTATCTAGCTATGAATCAACTATGTAAAAGGTCACCTCTAGATATTGCCTTGGACGAAGAGTTGATTGGAATCAATTCTACAGAAGAAAAAACCAAGCTATTAGACAGCATTCAACCTCCATTTATCATTCTAAAGCCAAGTTTGCATGGTGGAATTTCTGGTTGCAAAGAATGGATAGAACTTGCCGAAGAAAGAGGTATTGATTGGTGGATGACCTCTGCATTAGAATCTAACATTGGACTGAATGCAATTTGCCAATTTGTGGGAGAATATGACATTTCACTTCCCCAAGGTTTAGGAACAGGGGCGCTATATACAGATAATATTGAAAGTGATTTAGTAGTAGAGAATGGGATGATTTTTAGAAAGAAATTGTTTTAAAAGGCAAACACGCCCCCCCCCTAACCTCTCCACTCTAACCTTTCAATTTTCACTTTTCAACTTCCCTCTCCGGAACAGGATCATCGCCATG
>JAJRQP010000335.1 GCA_024280195.1 Bacteroidota bacterium
AAGATTGAACAGATGGTCTTGTGCTATTTCAATGTTTCAAGAAAAACCAATCTTCGGATTTGGCCCAGGAACTTATGCTTTTGAATATGCTCGCTTTCAAAGACCTGAAAACATCACCATTATTTCAACAAATTTTGGAGATGGAGGAAATGCGCACAGTGAATACCTCGGTCCACTTTCTGAAATGGGTCTATTTGGAATGCTAGCAATGATTTTAATTGTTACTGCCATCTTTTTTCAAAGTATTAACTTGTATATTAAATGGCCTGCAGATGAGAAAGAAATGAGAACGATTCTCTTGGCGATGATTCTCGCACTCGTTACTTACTTTGTTCATGGTGTTCTGAATAATTACCTAGACACAGACAAGGCAGCTGTCCCGATCTGGTCGTTTTGCGCCGCATTTATTGCCTTAGAAATTGTTTACCAAAAGAAAACATCCGTAACTAAAAATCAACCAACCGTTAATTGATTATGAAAGTTTTTTCTAAATTATTGTGTAATTCTCTACTAGTGCTTTTTGTTATTTCTTTAAGCACAATTCAAGTATTCTCTCAAAAGCAAAAACCATTTATTGGAATGCTAGAATACAAAGTAAGCGCAAGAGATACAAGCATGCAAAAATTCTTACCCAGTTACTCTATGCTTATCTATACTAATGACACGATAGCTAGAAAAGAAAACGCAACGCAACAATTGGGAACGCAAATCGAGATATTAAATATGTCTATGAATAAGGCATATCTATTACTGACAACTGCTGCAGGTAAATTTGCGATAAAAACAGATTTAAACAAAGCTAAAGTTGACACAACTAAATCTAACTATACTTTCAAAAAGAAGTGTTTTAGACGAAAAATTTTAGGTATGAAGGCAAAGCGAATGCTAGTCAATCACAAATCTTTTGAGCAACCTATAGAGTTTTTATACCTAAAGAAAAGAGCTAATAAATACAATAAGGTCTTTGGAGAGATTCCTGGACTAATTGTTAAATATAGTATTGTAACAGCAGATGGAATCCTTGATTACGAGTTAATCAAAATAAGTGAATACACACCTAACAGAGATCTATTTGGCATCCCTTCTGATTACAAAAAAGTCAGCTTTGATGAATTCTTAGATATTGTGACTGCTCCTGAAAATGAAAGAGTAATCGAACAGTAATAATTTTAGGTTTTCTCAACTAACAATTTGTTGTTTATACTTCCTAAAGTATTGCATTAAATCAGTTGCTTTACTCACTATATTCGTAGAATACAGCAAAAGGAATGGCAGCAGAGAATCAATTTATAGCAAAAGGAACGAAGGATAAAAAAACGAAGGTAAAACCTTCAAAAGCTAAGTCTTCTAAAAAAGCAAAAAAGCAATCCACCATTACTTTAATCAAAGAACGATTTAATAAGAAGAAGCTTAAATCTAGCATTGGCGTAGGACTTATTCTCCTTTCCTTCTTTCTTTTAATGGCGAACTTCTCCTATTTATTTACATGGACAGAAGATCAAAGTCGTGTAATGGACAAAGGCTTGTTTGAATTCCTTTTCGATGGTTCGGAAGACCCTGTAAGTAATTGGATGGGGAAATTTGGAGCATGGTCTTCTCACCTGCTCATCTACCGATGGTTTGGTTTGGCATCTTTTATCATTCCATTTGCTTTGTTCATTCTAGGTTTTAAACTTTTATTCAATACTGCAATTCTTCCTATAGGAAAAACAATGACCGCCTCTACTCTATCTTTGGTTTGGCTCAGCTTGTTTCTTGGTCTGTTCTCCAATAAAGTCAGCTTCATTGGCGGAGCTTTTGGATTTCAAAGCAATGAATGGTTAGGACTTGCCATTGGAAAAATAGGAACAATCATTTTCATCCTTGCACTTGGTTATTTATTCTCCGTTGTTTTGCTCAATGTACCTTTTAAGAAGCTATTTGGATTAATAGGGGTTGGAAAATCAACAACTGACAGTGATAATGAAAACTTATCAGAAGTTAGAACAGAAGATGATTTGACGGTTGAAAATCAATTAAACTCTGACTTAACAACAGATGACTTAATCGCTAAAACCGTTGATTTCAGTAAAGAAGAAAACACACTGACTGAAAGTGAATTGGAAATTAAACATGCTATTGAAGTCGTTGAGCACAAAGAAGAAATAGCAGAGAACGAATTGGAAATTGAAAGTGATGGAAACAGTTCTATGGAGCTTGACACAGTGGTCACAGAAAATATTGTAATTGATTCTGAAGATGGAGAATTTACCGTAGAAGTTGCCAAAGCATCCGAAGACGACATGGCTCTTTCTGAAAAAGAAGTAGATAGCAAAAGGAAAGAATATGGAGAATACGACCCAACATTAGACTTGTCTAGTTACGTTTTACCTTCTATCGAATTACTGAAAGACTATGGTGTAAGCAAAGGCTCTGTCACCAAAGAAGAATTGGAAGAAAACAAGAATAAGATTGTAACCACACTCCAAAATTACAAGATTGAGATTTCTAAAATTAAGGCAACCGTTGGGCCAACTGTTACTTTGTACGAAATCGTTCCTGCACCTGGAGTTCGTATTTCGAAGATTAAGA
>JAJRQP010000336.1 GCA_024280195.1 Bacteroidota bacterium
GGTTTCTCATAAAATTAATCTATCAAACGTAGGTTCTGGTGTATACTTTATACACGTTAATGTAGGTGGAGAAAAACTGATTCGAAAAGTTATTATTAATTAAGAGTTGATTTTGGTGACAGAGCAACGGTACTAAAGAGGTTTAGAAAGAAGACCGGAAAGCGCATTTTGAAGAAGTGGAAGAAGAGGTGAGATGTCTAATCTTCTCTAAAATTTCATCCCAAAATAAAACCCTACGACCCCATCATTAAAACGGGGCACCAAAGTCACACCATCTGTTTTCTGAAAAGGGTTCCAATTCTTTAATGGTTCTATTCTATAAATAATTTCGGTAGCTAGCATACCAATTCCTGCACCGACCAATACATCAGATAACCAATGCTTATTGTTAATCATTCTAAAAACACCCGTTGCAGAAGAAAACAAATAACCACTGTAAGCTAAAATAGGGGCAGTCTGATTAAATTCATTGTACAAAACAGTTGCGTTGGTAAATGCTAAGCTTGTATGTCCTGAAGGCATAGAATAATCTCCCCCACTAGGTCGGGTCTTGTTCAGTATGTTTTTGAATGCAACCGTCACACCGCCAGATAGCAAGTTGGAAAAGAGCAAATACTTGGTTTGATCGAACCAGTGATTTTTGGCAGGAACTCCAAAAGCATCAGCAATGTACATTTCTGCAATAGGAGCGTATTGAATAAAATCATCGATGCGAAATTCAAAATCATTGCCCACTTGATTTCGTATGGAGACTTTTAAATCTTGTTCAAATTGACTTTCGTTAAAAGCAACTCCCGCTCCAATAAATATTACAGGAATAATACTTCTTTTAAGTAATAATTGATTTTTTGCTTGGCAAGAAACAATTGAATCAGTCGGTTTTTGCCCAAACGAAAGGCTGCTTATAAAAAGAAAAAAAAAGAGTAAACGCATGACTAATGAATGATAATTCTGCCCAGTTTTTGCGAAATAAGCACTTTAACTTGTTCTAAACTAACTTGTTCAGCCAGTAAATCCATTAATTCTTCATCTGTTATTTCTTCTTCTTTAGAAATCAACACTTTTTGAATTTCACGGATGCGTTTTTCTACCTTAGCAGACTTAAAGGCATAGATAGAACCCATCACGGCTTGATTCATTTTATCCTTTTCCGTGTTGGTAAATATGTTGTGTTTGGTAATCCAATTGTGGCTGATTTCATGTTGATTCATTTCAATTTCGGTCACAAACTGCACCACTTCTTGATCTTCTAAACGTTTAAAATGGCTCGTTTTTAAGAATGCATTTTCAGCCAATGCTTCACTGATTATTTGATGCAATTTGTTATAGATAGGATTGTTAAAAACCAACTCATCAACGGCAAGTTCATGACAAATGAGTTCTGTTACCGAGGTTTCAATCTTTACCTTTTCACCTTTTTCATCAACTTGATCTATGGTTACGACATTTGGTCCGTACATCACCAAGATTCGCATGAGATCAAACTCAGTTGGTTCGTCTTGATTGTCAACAATTGGTGTGTTGTCTCTGTACTCAGGTGGAATTAAATCTTCATCTGAAGGAAATTCTTGATATTGAGACTCGACAGGTTGAGTAGGCTGAACAGGTCTGTTAAATCGGTTCTGTTTCGTTGCATCTGTCCGTAATTTTATTAACTCATTGGAGAGAATTTGCTCACTGATATCAAATCGCTCAGAAATAGATTGCATGTAAACGTTTCGAGTAATTTGATCGGGAATTAACGATACAGAATGCACGATTTCTTTAATGAGGTTTGCTCGTTTTATCGGGTCATTTTCTCCTTCTTCTAGAAGAATACCAGCTTTAAAAGAAATAAAATCTTGCGTACTTTTTGCTATGTATTCTTCGAGTTCAGTTGTACTGACTGCTTTGGAATAAGAATCAGGATCTTCTCCCTCAGGAAAGAGAACGACTTTAACATTCATTCCTTCTTGGAGAATCAAATCGATACCTCTAAAAGATGCTTTTATACCCGCGTTGTCACCATCGTAAAGTATGGTAATGTTCTTCGTGTATCTTTTAACAAGGCGAATTTGTTCCTTCGTTAAAGAAGTTCCAGAAGAAGACACAACGTTTTGAATTCCAGCTTGAAACATACTGATTACGTCGGTATATCCTTCACACAAAAAGCAGTTGTCGTACTTAATGATATCGCCCTTTGAGAAATGCAATCCGTAGAGAATTTCACTTTTGTTGTAGATGACACTTTCAGGAGAATTAAAATACTTCGCAATTTTTTTATCGGTGAATAAGGTTCTTCCACCAAAACCTAAAACACGTCCTGAAATACTGTGAATAGGAAACATCACACGACCTCTAAAAAAGTCAAACTGGCTGTTATTTTTAGTTTTAGAAAGTCCGACTTTCTCCATGAATTCTAACTTGTATCCTTTTGCAAGTCCAGCTTTTGTAAAATCATCGGATTTGTTAATCGAATATCCTAGTTGGAATTTTTCAATGATGTCTGGTCGATAACCTCGTTCTACAAAATAGGACAGGGCAATTTTCTTTCCCTCATCGGTGTTGTGTAAGTTGTTTTTAAAATGCTCTTGCGCAAATTCGTTGATGATGTGCAGACTTTCTCTTTCCGAAATTGCAGCTAATTCCTCAGCAGTTGCAGGTCGCTCTTCAGGAAGTTGAATCCCGTATTTATCTGCTAACCATTTTAATGCTTCGGGGTAAGAATAATGCTCTTTCTCCATTAAGAATGAAACCACAGTTCCTCCTTTTCCGGTAGAGAAGCATTTAAATATTTGTTTGGCGGGAGAAACAACAAAAGAAGCTGTTTTTTCATCTGTAAAAGGACTTAATCCTTTGAGATTAGACCCAGCTCTTTTTAATTGTACAAATTCTCCAATCACCTCCTCAATTCGAGAAGTTTGCATAATGTCATCGACGATATGTGGAGGAATCATTGCCATTACTTCCCGTTCCCGTAATCTTTCTCACTTGTTTTTACTCCCTCAATTGAGTAGGTTGTCCAAATACCAACGGTCTTGTCATTTTTGTATTCTCCGGTATAATGTAAATTACCATTTGGGTATTTAACCATACTCATACCGTTGCGTTCTCCATGAATGTAGTTGGTTACAGATAATTCCACACCATCTTCAGAAAAGTAGAGCCATTTCCCATCTCTTTTTCCGTTTTCATCTTGTAATCCTTTGAACTTAACTTTTTTTCCAATTCCAGGGTAATACTCATAGTACATGCCGTCGATTACATCAACATCACCTTTTTCTGATATTTTTACTTCGTCTTCAATGTTTGTCGAGTCACTTTTAACCTCTCCATTTTTAGTTGTTTCAGTTGATTCTGATTTGTCGTCAGCAACTACTTCTACCTGCTCTTTGGTCGGTTCATTTTCTTTACAAGAATAAAGAGAAACGCTAATTAGTGCGAATAAAATGATTTGTTTCATGCTATTTATTTAGTTCTGTTTGTTGTGTATTCAATCAATCCTAACAGTGATTGTTTTGCTTCTGAATCAGGAATGTTAGCAATTAAAGATACGGCTTTTTCTTTATATTCAGTCATCACTTTGTGGGCATAATCAATTCCACCATTTTCAATGACTAATTTGACAGCTCGTTGCACTTTTCTAGGGTTCTCGTTGTGATTTTTAACAATGTTAATCAACTCTTTCTTTATTTCTTTGGTAGAATTATTGAGAACATAAATCAATGGCAAGGTCATCTTTCTTTCTCGAATATCTAGCCCTGTTGGTTTCCCAATATTCCCAGGTTCTCCGTAGTCAAAAATGTCGTCTTTAATTTGAAAAGCAATACCAATTGACTCTCCAAACTCTCTCATTGTGTCTGACACATCGAGTCTGTCAACGCTTATAGATCCTACTTCACAGCAGGTTGCAATCAGAGAAGCGGTCTTTTTCCGAATGACTTCAAAGTAAATGTCTTCGGTAATATCAAGTTTGCGTGCTTTTTCAATTTGCAATAATTCTCCTTCTGACATTTCACGAACAGCACGGGCAACAACCTCTAGCATTTTCGTATTTTTATTCTCTATAGAAAGGAGTAGCACTTTAGAAAGCATGTAATCCCCAACTAATACAGCAATTTTGTTTTTCCAAAGAGCATTGATAGAAAAGAACCCCCGTCTTTCGTTGGCATCATCTACTACATCATCGTGGACGAGTGTTGCGGTGTGTAATAATTCTACGAGTGTTGCTGCATCGTACGATTTATCGTTTATTGTTCCGAGCATTTTTGCTGTCAGAAAAATAAACATCGGGCGCATTTGCTTTCCTTTTCTTTTAATGATATAATGCGTGATTTTGTTCAACATCGGAACCTTTGACTTCATGCTATCACGAAAACGCCCTTCAAACTCGGACATTTCTGTGGAAATCGGTTCCATTATTTCTTTAACTGTCATCACAGAACAAATATAAGAGTAAGATTTTGTTGAAGGTGTTAAAATTTTAAAATCAGTGAATTAATTTCCGAAGTGATTCATAGTCAATCTTAGAATTATGCCGAGGATCTTTGGGTATTTTGTCTAAAATGAGAATTTTGCTATAATCGAGGTCTTGTATTCTTTCTTCAAGCTCTGTTTTACTCAATGAAGACTGAACAATGAGAATTAATTCTTCTTTCGATGAGAGAATTGTTCCGCAATCAATTCCATCAGTATTTTGCAACTTACTTTCTGCAATAAACGGTGAGAAGTAAGCGTCATTCAGCTTAATTAACTGTTGGCAACGACCTGTTAAGAGCAATTCTTTATTCAGAATGGTGCCGCTATCACCTGTGCGATGCCAAGTTGTTTGATTCACAATTATTTTGTTCTGCTTAAAAGCTTCTTCGTTGTTGAAGTATTTTTTTAGAACATGCGGTCCTGAAACTAGAATTTCTCCAATTTCTCCATCTTGAACCTGCATTTTTTCGAACTCATCTTCCGATAAATTTGGCATTGCTTCTTCCGAGATTTTAATAATAACAAGATTTGTTTTGTGGTAAGGAGCTCCGACAGGCAAGCCAACAGTTAGCTGAGTATTCTTCGCTAATTTTTTAGAATCAATAGAACTAATTGGTTCGGCTTCAGTAGAACCATAAACAATAGTCGTTTTTGAGTGCGGAAACGCTTTGTTATAAAGACTCGCTTCATCAGGGAAAACTGGCGCACCTCCCGTAAAAATCTTTTCTACTTTTGGAAACTGTGTCTTCGATTGGACGACATAATTCGCAAGCATTTTCACAAAATAAGGCGAAGCAGTAATTCGGGTTACCTCGTTTCTTTTAATTTGCGCTGCAATTTTCTCTGAATTCATCAACTCAGGCTTGGTCATTTTAAAATCTACAATTACAGAGCAACCTCCAACACCAAGGTTTACAAACAAGACAATTGGCAACACGGGCATATCAATATCCGTTGATTTTGGGTTTATTTCGTCAATTAATGCCTTGAATTGTTCGTGTAAGAATAAATGTGACCTGTCCGCGGCTTTTGGCAAACCTGTACTGCCGGTTGTAAATGTTATTAAAGCAGAAGATTCACTATTTATTTTGGCAATGTTTACAGTTTCGTTCAATCTTTTTTTCAAGCGGAGTTTAACGGGAATTCTTCGAAGTTCTTTGGAGAAAAACGAAAAGATTCTTGCTTTAGTTCTGCCAATAAAACCTTTGCAATCGGCAATTTCGCAACAAATTTCCATTCTTTTTTTACTGACCCATTCGTCAAGAAAAACGGCAGTTGCTCCGATGTAGAAAAGGGCTAAAACAATGCGGTAGAGGTCAATTCCCATGGGAACAAAAACTAAAACACGGTCTCCTTGTTGGATGCCTTTACTTTTGAAATAAGCGGCGGTTTGCAAAACTTCGAGTCTTAATTCTGCATAAGTGATGGATGTTTCTCCTTCGATTATTGCCGTATTTTTTGGATGCTCTTTTGCCGCGCTTAAGAACAGAGAAACAATATTTTTATCGTATAAGTTCATTTTAAAGTCCTGTTTTTAAAGCATACAATGCATACGATTTGAATCGGTCGCCATCGTTTACTTTTGAGATTTTAGTAGAAGCATTGTCTTGGATCATCAATGCATGAATTACCTTTTTGTATCCTAATTCTTTAGCAATTTGCTTTACTTTCAATGCCAAATAGCTTCCAATACCTTTGTAGGTCGATTCTTTTCTTCTTGCGATAGTCTTAATGATAAAGGTTTCATTTGCAGAGTCGTGGTAATCTTTAATGGCAAAAATAATTGCTTGAATTTGCTTCTCTGGGTTTTCGACAATCCAAATCATTCGTGCATCGAAATATTTTTTGTAGGGAAGGTATTTTGACACAAAATCGTCTGGTGAAATTGGAGTGTAGAGGAAGTTGTCAGCAAAAGAATCAATGCTGAATTTTCCAATTCTTCGCAATTCATTTTCAAAGTTATCCATTCTTATGGTTCTAAAACTGGCTCCTTTTTTTGTGAATTCAACCTCATAGTCTTTAATTTTGAGAGAATCAACCGTCAGTTTACTGTCCAAATTAGAATCATATTGCGCAATTTTTTCAAAACCAGCAGCCAAAAATTGTTGATTGTAGTAAATGTGATGAAAGGGTTCCAGAAAGAAATTTTTATGGTCGTTCTTTTCGTTAAATCGATAGTTGTTCCATGTAGACCCTTCCATTGGGCCAAGTAGAAATTTAGATCCTTTCTTTTTTGCCAATTCTCTTGCAAAACGGATTAAATAATTGCTTGCATCAACATCATCGACACATTCGTAACTTCCAATGCAACTCGTTTTTTCTTCTTTGTAGAATAGGTTGGCATTCTCGTAAAATGCAAATCGTCCTACGGGAATATTCTCTTTTAGCAGAATATAGCAAGCTATGAGGTGTTGAGAAACAGGGTCGTTGCCCAAAATAAAACGAGGGCTATTTTTGTAGTAAATAGAATGAATAATCGTCTCAAAAAGAGAATAGTTTTTTTCTCCGGGCAATGTTTTTATGATTTCGTATTGACTCATATTAAGTAAAATAGTGAGTGTATAATAAGAGGACGGCAACGGCGCTCGCTGGGATTGCAAGATTGTCAAACCCTTTATGGGTAAAGGCTTCGGAGATCGCTGTGATTATTGAAATTATAATAGAAATAAGGATAGCATCTGCAAGATTGATTTTTTCTACCCCCATTGTTAACGCCAAGGATGTGATTAATGCCGCTATGAAAAAGCCAAAAGAACCGCTCAATGTTTTTGTGTGACCAAAGAATGTATATTTCCCAGCTGGCCATTTTTTACCTACCAATGCAGCGATGGGATCGCAAAGGGCCAAGATTAAAATTGGAATGTAGTAAAACATAAATTGATCAAATTCTTGATAAAGTAAAAAGAGGCTATAAACAATGATGGGGTAGAGAATACTGCCATTCGTTTTTCGCTTGACAGCATTTATTGAGGGGAGTAATTGAAACTTTAAAGAGAGTATAAGAATAATCAAAAAGCTTGAGCAAAGGATGAGAATAAACCAGTGATTATCTAATAAAATAGGGAAAAGCATCGCCAATAAACCAGTGACAATGTGCACGTATTTTCGTGTTACTTCCGCCTTGAATTTTAGCTTATGATAAAATAATTCTGCACTTGCAAACAAAATCAAGTAGGCAAAAGAAAGCAAAATTGTATATAAGATGTTGTCACTCATGGTTTAAAACTCACATTAAATTTACTGTAAAAGAATCCTTTGTCCTTAGATGAGTAATTTTCATCTGCATTTTCAATTTGCTCGATTTCTGAAACTACAACCGACATTTTTCGAGGGACTAAGAGGTTCCAATATGCAAACTTTGATTTTGACCGGGCATTTGATGCTAAATTCTCACACACTGTTTTAAATAATTCGTCGTCCATGTATTCAAAAATATTGGAGAGGTTGAACTTGTTAAAGTCTTGATGTTCTTTAAACGCATCTTCTGCCAACCCATGAAAAACGACTAAATTATCGACATTTGATTTTATTTTTTCGAAATTTTCTTCGCGTGCGTAATGGGGCACAGTGTTAAATTTCCCCGTAAGAATGAACTGTAAAAAGTAATTATTCTGACATTCAACTGCACTTAAATGTTTTTTTGCTTGCTGCAGAATAAATGTCGAGACGGGAATTTCAACCTCTTTTAAGAATTTAGGATCTCGCCCAAGCCGTCCCATCACGAATTTGCTAAAAAAGAGACGAAATAGCATTCTCCAACGCCAATTATTCCATTTTTTATTAAAAAACTGGACTTGTTGCTCTAGAGTTTTCTGTTCAAATAATTGGGTGATTCTTTTTTTGTTGTGAATCAGCGGTAATATTTTTTGATGAAATAATTGAAAATAACGCTCAAATTTCCCTTGATAAATAAGTCCGTTTTCAACTTCTTTTCTTCGGGTAGTCCAAAAATCAGTTAACTCAGGGCTTAGAGATTTTTTCAACTTGAGAAAAAGTTGCCATCTGTCATCACAGTCGTTGAATCCTAAAAATTGCAAAAATTCAAGGTAATTTAATTCTTTGAAAGCGGCTTTTTTAAGCTCAATTAAATTTAATTGCACAGCATTAATATCGACCGCCACAACAAGTTCAGGATTGTCAATTAGTATTGAAAAACTATTGTCTCCAGCAGAACCGATGGATAAAACCCTGTCTTTTGGCTCTGTTTTTAGAGCTTGTAATAGAATATCTGCATCTTCCCAGCAATTTGCGTAGCGGATGTAGTCATGTGATACGTTTTTTAATTGTTTGCTCATTTTCTAAGACTCATTTAGTAGCTTTATTTTTCCAGTGCTGCCATCCATTAAGATTTGGTCGCCCGTTTTTAAGGTTCTCAACAATCCCGAGACACTGACGATGCAAGGAATTCCCATTTCTCTTGAAACGATGGCAGAATGACTAAGCAAACTTCCTCGCTCGACAATTATTGCAGACGCAGTCGGAAACAGAATGACCCAACCAGGATCAGTGCTTGAGGTGACAAGAATATCGCCATTTAAAGAGTCAATTTCATTTGGATCGATCACAATTCTTACTGTACCTTTAATAATGCCAGGGCAGCAACCAATTCCACTTAAATCTTCCTCTGCTTTCTCAATTTTCTCAAGAGAGTAAATGTACTCATCAGTGAAATTATTACCGTAGGTAAAAAAGCGTTCTTGCGGAATATCTTGCTTCTTAAACGCGTTGAATTCTTCTTTTCTTTCCAGAATTAGGTCACTTAATTCAGGAGAGAACTCATTTTCTTTGAGTTTTTTTATTTCGTTCAATTCTAAATAAAACACATCTCTTGGAGAGGCGATGAGTTTGTCAGAATGCAAGTTTTTGCCAAGAGCGGTAAACATATTTCGAACCATCCCGAAACCGCGTGTTCTTTGGTACCTCAAGTTTTCTCTATTGCTGACCAAGTCTCTTGTTTTATTAAGAATGTAATTGTACCACCATTTTTTTAGTGGCTGTCCTTTTAATGCTTCGTTAATTTTTTTCTCGGCATTAATTCTAACATCGTCTTCAACCTTTGGATTACTTTTATTTTGAATAATTCCTTGCTCCACATAAGATTTTATCACTTTTACAAGCAATTCTGGTTGCTGAGAATAAGAAATTGTTTCAAGCTTTAATTCACCAACGCATCGGTCACCAAATTTATCGATGTACTCATCAAAAGTATTTTTTATTTCTGGAAATGCCCCTTTTTCTAAATCTGTCCATATTTCAAGAGGATTTTTTTCTGAAAAAAGACGTCGAGCATCTTCATTTTTAGTGATACTTGCCGATAATTGAATGCTTCTGTGTATAGGTTCTACCGATATGATGTCTTGACTTCCGCACAATAAATCATTGTGTAAGTTGGGTTCGTTCGGGCAATACTTTTTTGTTTTTTTCTCCAACATTCCGAACCAAATCATAGCAAAAAAATCATTGGTTAGAGGTGCTTTCCATTTTAATAATAAGCTTTTTTCAAAAGAAACATAGAGATCAACTATTTCCTTGGTAGAAAGAGTGTTAAAATCGACAGCTTTGTATTGATTCATGATAGCATTGAGCTGTTTCATGAAGCGTTTTCTTTGGTGAGGAAGCTTTAACTGCATGACAATCATTTTCCAATACATTTGGATGATTCTTAGTCGTGCAATGCCTTTGCTCATTTGAAAATCGTCTTCCAATTCAAATTTCTCTTTTACGCCCATCATTCTCTCCATATTCTCGGCATTTATAGAATAACCAGGGAGCATTGCCAGCATTTTATACCAGTTTAGGAGGTTGTAATAAACGCGTCCTCTCACAAGTCCCAAAGTATTGGCGAAAATTTCTGAATGTTTATTGATTTCTCGTTCTTTTACCCCCATTATTTCAACGAATTGTCTATACACCATTTCGTACATTTTTAGAATGAAAGAATAGGTGAGAGGAGTTGTGATTCCGGGATACGATTCGATGATATTACTGTTGTCCCATAAGATGTACTCTCCACTTTGAGACGTTTTGATTGTCGTTATGGGTCTGGTTTGCAGAAGGTGCAGAGACTTCTCTTTGTAGGCGAATTCAATGTCTTGTGGTGCTTTTAACTCCTTTGTCAATTGGTCTAAAAGAGCCGCGATTTCATGGAGTTGATTATCATTTAAAGTAGCGCTATTTTTTCTTTCTTTCTCCAGTTCTATTTTTTGAATTCCAGAGTCGTTCTTTCTCACAAAAAGGTGTTTTTTTTCAGCAATATCTTTGTGAATTCCTGAAGGGGATAACGTAAAAGTATCGGCATCTAATTCTCCCGAAACCAATCCTTCTCCCAGTCCAAAAACAGCTGAAATAATCTTATCTTGCGTGTCTCCAGAAATTGGATTTGCTCCAAACGCAACACCGGCAACATCGGCATCTATCATTTCTTGAACAATGACACCAATGCCAAAACTTAAGGGCAATTTATTCTCTTTTCGATACCTCAAAACGCGCTTAGACGCAGTGGATTTCCAGATTAGTTTTATCTTGCTTTCTAATTCTACAAAAGGCACATGGAGAAAGGTTTCAAATTGACCTGCAAAAGAAAAAGAAGCTCCATCTTCATCAATTGCGGATGATCTTACAGCGTATGTTTTTTGATTGTCTTCCTCATTGAAGAATTTATGTAAATGAGTTAAAACAGTTGAAGGGACTTCTAATTTTGAAAACTCATCAGCAATTTTATTCTCACTGACTGACTCAGGGAGCTGTTTAAGAAGTACTCCTTGCGGAATAACTGCCCATTTAGGAACATTCGCTCCAATTTTTTCAAGTTGGATGAGGTTTTTAGCTTTCCCGCCAATTCCCTTGTTCGATTTTTTTTCAGAAAGAGAAAGTAGAACTGTCATATAATTAAAGCTTTAAGCATGGGGATTCCACCCAAAGAAAGGTACATCAATGCTGTCCAAATTGCCGATGCGTATTCAATGAATTTGGATGATTTAGTCGAGGGTTTTTTCAGAAACGACCATGCTGGCAGGGAGCAAAGAATAAAAACCATAAACAGAATAAGGTAGGCTAACCTGCCATATCCTGCATAATAAGATGCTCCCATCGCAAGAATCATGGTTGTAAATAAGAGGATAATCCAAATGATTACACCGCCTTTAGTTCCGTACAACCCTGTGTACGACACAACTCCTTCTTCTTCGTTCTCAGGAGTGCGTATTTTCCGACCAAATTCGAGCACCAAACCATTGCTATAAGATACCGCAAAAAACCAAGCAAGTCCCCAGTGTGGAGAAGCTCCGTCTAATAACCAGTCCAAACCACTTGAATAAATGTCTATTAAGGGAATAATAAACATGTGAGATGTAATGTAGAGAATTTGCCTTTTCTTTAACCATTTAGGAACGAAAAACTCAACTCCCATGAGCATTAAATAAAGCAAGACAATAACATAGAGATAAAGCATCTCCAGTTGAAAAATGGCGATAACGCTGACTTGAATAACAGCAACGATTAGCCCAATTGTTTTTAGTTCTTTGAGAGAAATCAATCCTCTTGGAACGGGCAAATACTGACGGTACCTTCTATCTTCCTCTTGGTCTTTAAATTCGTCAAAAATACGCACGAGAAAGAAAAGTGTAATGGTGGCGAAGATTCCAATCAGAAAACCACTCCAATCTATGAACCCCTCTCTGCCTCTACAAATTCTTGAATAGGAGACAGCAGAAAAAGTAAAGGAAGCAATCATTAATCCATGCGCAAGGAAAGGAAATCTTTCTTTCTGATAGATGACAAAACGCTTTAAAAAAGGGCGGTTATTTTCTTCCAATTGACTTACTTTTTTCTACCTAAATTTTGATGTGCTGAGGTAAAATGATTTGCAGACATGGCAGCGGCAATTGAAATTTCTCCAGCCAATGCGACAGCACAACATATTTCAGCGAACCTTCTTGTTTTTCCCACACCGTCGCAGTCCAACATCTTTAGACATTCTTGTTGAGTGGGTAAGGATGTTCCTCCACCAACAGTTCCTACAATTAGAGAAGGAAGTGTTAACGAAACGTAGAGATCTCCATCGGCAGTTGTTTCCATTCGTGTTAATCCAACCGAGGATTCAGAAATGCAAGCAACATCTTGTCCGCAAGAGATAAAAAGAGCTGTCAATCCATTTGCTACGTGACCTTGTGCACCGATTGCTCCACTTTGAATAACCGCTAAGGTTGATGATTGCCAATAAGCGCAAATATTTTCTGGAGTTGTTTTTAGCACATCATCGATGACTTCTTTTTTTAGAACGATTTCGGTGGTTACTTTCTTGCCACGAACATTCATAAAGGACAAAGAAGTTGCTTTTTTATCTCCGGCGTAGTTGCTTTCAATGTACCATTCAGTTGGTGTATGTTCAAAGTTTTCAAGAATGTATCTGCAAATTTGATCGGTACAAATTGTCACCATGTTTTGTCCTGAAGCATCACCAGTCGTGTATTCAAAGGTCAGAATTACGCTGTTTCCTTCTATGCTAGTACGAACACCCTTCAATGCTGCGAAACGACTTGTTCGAGACACGATTTCTTCAAAAACCTTCACGCTGCCATTGACCCACTTTGCAAATAATCCTACAATTCCGATATTCTCAAATTTAAAAAACGGACATCTTTGAACTCCCTCAACCAGACAAACAGATGTTATCCCACCGCTTAATCGACAAGCCTTCATTCCTCGATTATAAGAAGCAACAAGAGCACCTTCTGTTGTTGCTAAGGGAATATAATAATCTCCTTTTGCATCGGTTCCGTTAACCAATAATGGACCAGCTAATCCAATTGGAACTTGCGCCATTCCTATAAAATTTTCGATGTTTCCTTTCAGTGATTCTAGGTTTTCGAGTTGCTTAACCCCTTTAGAATACGGAAGTGAAATTCCTCTTTCTTCAAGAAAATCTATGCGTTCTGAAAGTCCCTCTTGGGTCGGGTGATTACTATAATTAGCTTCTTCGAGTTGGGTAATCTCAGCGTCTGATAATGGCGAAATCTGTTTTGCGTAATCTTGCAACGATTTTTTGTTCTCAAAAGAATCAATTACTTTGTTAACTGTTTTATGGTCTTGTGACATGCTCTGTATCCTTAATAATAGATACTAAATATACACAAATTAATCAATGCTACTTGATTTTTTATATTGTGTCTACGTTGATTTCGATGACAAAAATCATTTTTTCTGCAATTTTATTTACATACCAAACCACTTAAACTCGAAACGCTTTTCGGGTATGACAATTCTTTCAGAAATGCGTGTAAGTCTTCCAGGTAGGTTCATTAAATAATCTCGTGCTTTTTCTGCAGAACCACTTAAATCAGTCATGTGTTCAATGTCCCACTTAACCAAAAGTTTATTAAGAATTTCAATATAATCTTGTGTTGTATAAACCATTGTTCGCTGCGCTGCATCAGAAAAATGGGTAAATAAATCTCCAATTTCTCCACCTGTTTCTCTTAAGAAATGGGCAGGCATAACGATTTTCTTTTTCATCATATCTTCAAAGGCGAGCATCATTTCACTTGGGTCAACGTCAAAAATTCGTTGCACAAAATGTTGATAAGCATTCGCATGTCGAGCTTCGTCTGCGGCTATAACGCCACACATTTTTGCCAACCGTGTATTTCCTGTTTTTTTAGAAAGGGCCGCTACTCTTCTGTGAGAAATGTTTGTTGCAGTTTCTTGAAAACTGGTATAGATGAAACTTTTATAGGGGTCTCTAGAAGTCTGGAGGTCAAAACCATCGGAAATCAAAAATTGCGTAGAGGTTTCCAATTCTCTCATGTTTACTCTTCCAGAAAGATAAAGGTATCGGTTTAATAAATCACCGTGACGATTTTCTTCTGCCGTCCAAGAGCGCACCCATTGTGCCCAACCTGTTCTACTTTTTGAATCAACTCCTTCAATGTCCATTAACCAAGCTTCATAAGTTGGTAATGCCTCTTCAGTTATTGTGTCACCGATAAGAACAGCAAATAAATCGTAACTCATTTCTTTTGCAAGCTCCTGAATCTCAGCAACTTCTTCAAAAAATGATTCGTCTCTAGCATCAGGTAATAAATCAGCAGGTTGCCAATTCTCTTCTGGTTTTTTCAGAAATTTTTCTAGTAAATCGTCCATTGATTGCTCAATGTACTGCATTACTTCTAATCTAATATTTGTTAATTTTGTTAGCTGCATATTTTAAATTTTGTAGCATTTTTTGCTTTATGCAGTAGTAGGTTAATTGAGTTGTGGCAAAGATAGGATAAGTTATTGATTACCCCTTCATCTTTCTTTCTTCTTTCAGAATAGCCCCATTTTTATTAACTAATTGCCCACAAGCAGCATCGATGTCCTTTCCACGGCTTCTTCGCACGTGAACAATCATGTTTCTATCTTCTAAGTATTTGGCAAAAGCATCCGTTCTTTCCTTGCTTGTTTTTTGAAATATTCCATCATCAATAGGGTTGTACTCGATGATATTTATTTTACAAGGAACACATTTAGCAAATTGAGCGAGTTCTTGTGCATCTTCTACAGAATCATTGAAATCTTTGAAAATAATGTATTCAAATGTAACTCTAGTTCCTGTTTTCTCATGGAAGTACTGCAGTGCTTCTCTCAATTCTTCCAAGTTATTAGAGTCATTGATTTCCATTATCTGGCTTCGCTTCTTGTCGTTAGCAGCATGTAAAGAAAGAGCGAGGTTAAATTTCACCTCATCATCGCCCAGTTTTTTGATCATTTTTGCAATACCAGCCGTTGAAACGGTGATACGTTTTGGGGACATTCCCAATCCATCTTCAGAAGTAATGAGCTCAATTGACCGCAACATATTTTTATAGTTAAGCAATGGTTCTCCCATACCCATATAGACAATATTCGATAAGCTTTTATCATACCTCGAATTTGCTTGGTCACGCAAATACACGACTTGATCTACTATTTCTCCTGCAGAAAGGTTTCGCATGAGTTTTAACTTGCCGGTTGCGCAGAATTCACAAGCTAAACTACATCCAATTTGTGAAGAAATACAAGCAGTTGTTCTTTTCGGTGTAGGAATTAAAACACCTTCAACGATTTGATTCTTGTCAACTTCAAATGCACATTTAATTGTTTTATCCGAACTTATTTGTTGATCTTTAAGCGTAATATGATCTATGTAATAGGTCTCTTCTAATTTTTCTCGTAATGATTTAGAAAGGTTGGTCATGTCCTCAAAAGAAGAGGCATCTTTCTGCCAAAGCCATTCGTAAATTTGCTTTCCACGGAATGCTTTTTCTCCAACTTCTTGAAGAGATGTTTTTAATTCTGCTAGAGAAAGATTTCGGATATTTATTTTGGTGCTCATTTGTGGTGCAAAGGTAGGGTTTTTAACACAGAGAACCGCAGAGAAGGCACAGAGTTTCACAGAGAAAAAATACATAATATATAGTTTTGAGGCTATATTTTTTCTTATCTTAAAAGGAGAACCTAAAAAAACACTGTTTAAATTATGATTAGAAATGAATTATCAAAAATGATAATTGGATGTGCGATAGAAGTGCACAAACAATTAGGACCAGGACTGCTTGAATCTGCTTATCAAGAATGTTTAGTTTACGAGTTACACAAGCTAAATTTAACGATTGAGGTTGAGAAACCGACACCAATAATCTACAAAGAAATTTCATTAAACAAAGGTTATAGAATTGACATTCTTGTGGAAGACGAGATAGTTGTTGAGTTAAAAACGGTAGAATATTTTCGTGATGTGCATACAGCACAAATATTAACTTACATGCGTTTAGGAGGTTTTGAGTTAGGCTTGCTATTAAACTTTAATGAAAACAGAATGGTGGATGGAATAAAAGAATTATTAATACATAAGAACCATATCACCCACTTTCTCTGTGAAACTCTGTGTCTTCTTTGTGGTTCTCTGTGAAACAGTTCTACGACTTTCTAAAGCCACGAAACTTAATATTTTGAATCACCCACTTCCTCTGTGAACCTCTGTGTCTTCTTTATGGCTCTCTGTGAAATGAATACTTGTTATAATTAAGAATTGAAAGTTGAGAACGGAAAGGTTAAAGTTGGTGTTTAATAAGATCGCGACAATCTTCTTCAATAATCCATAATTCACAATCCTAACAAGAGCCAACGTCATTTCTCTGTGAAACTATCCGAGAATACTTCCAGTCGTCAACTTTTTCTACGAAACCAACTATATCCTCCGAATATCTTCTTCTTTCAAAGAAATCATTTCTCCATCTTCCAACATGATACGAATTTCTTCTGAATCTTCTCCAATAATTTCCACAAAATCACCTTCATTGAGCTTTAGATTCTCGTGAATGCTTTCTACATTTTTAGAAGTAACAATTGCAAAGTGACTAGAACTAATGTGACTTTTAGTGAGTGCACCAAATAACATCGAAAAAAGGAAAAATAAGGAGCTGACTACACCAACAACCAGCATCAATCTTCGAGTTGAAGGCGATTTTTTGAGTTTAAAAATAAGGATTGTAAGCGCAAGAATAATAGCGCAAAGAACAACAAAAAACCCCCATGTATTTGCAGAAACAGAATAGAGTGATGCTTGAAATCCATTTAAACGATATTCCCAATAGTGATTCGGATTGAGTTCTAAATAACATTCTTGTATTTTTTCTTTTGCCTCAACATCAGAAGGTCGAAGTTTCAACACTTTTTGAAATCCCCAAATAGTTTCTCCATAATTTTTGGTTTGCATTTTAGCTAATCCATAGTTGAAATACGCAGAGATGTTATCAGGAGAAATAGAAATAATAGAATCAAATTTTTCAGCAGAAAGCGCATACTTTTTTTCATTAAAAGCACCGACTGCTTCTTGAAATGTTGAATTCGCAACCGACAGTATAGGAGAAATGGCGAAGCAAAAAATGACGATATGTTTTAAGACTGCTTTCATCTTTTCAATTCTTCTAAGACAGATTTTAAATCACTAAAGATCGCTTGTTTTGAACCTTCATCTGAAGGGAACCCATATCGAAACTGATCGCACTTCTCAAATATATTTTTTGCTTTTGAAATTGTATTTTCACTTGCGCTATTACCCAATTGCAACAGTAAATCTTGCTTATTTAAACTTTCTCCATTCACTACTTTCACTTCGAGTGCTGTTTTTAATGCTTTTTCAACTTGAGAATAAAATTCATTTGAATCTGAAGTAGCTATCTGTTTTTCAATCGTTGTTAGAGAGGAATTAACCTCTTGTTTTTTCTTCTTCACAACTTGTTTTTGCTGCATTTCATCTGCACTATCTTCTCTTTTCTTTGCTATAAATAAGAAAATTAATGATGCTAAAAATGGAGATGTTGCTCCTAACCAAAAACCAACACTTCCAAAGAAGGAATAATTATCTGTTACGATTTCCGATTTCCGTAAAAAATTAGAGGAGTTCAATTCTTGCAAATCCTCTTCTTCTTGAAGCTCTGCTACAAAACTTTTATCTTCTTTAACTTTAATTTCAGAAGATTTAGTTGCCACAGTAACATATTTTTCTTTGTTTGGATCGAAGAAAGAAATACTTGTCGGAGGTAATTTTGTTACTCCTGATTTATTCACTTGAATGTTGTATTTATACGTTATGTTTCCTTCTGTTCCATGAGAATTATAAACGTATTGCTCTTCAATTTCAGGATCACCATAAACAATGAATCCTTTCGGGAGAATAGGAGTTGGTTCTGTAATGTTTTGCAAGTTTCCACTACCAATTACGCGAACAATCATCTTAAATACATCTCCTTGATCTAACTTTGTTTTTTCAACCTCTCGTTCGATAGAAAAATGACCAACTGCACCAATAAAGTCTTTCGGAGGATTTGCAGGCAATGGTTTTATATCAATAATTGCGTGATTGGATTTGAATTGATATCCTTTGTAGTTCTGATTTAATTTCATCGTATATGGAGAAATCTTAAATTGACCCGTTCCAGAAGGAAAAACTAGATTCTTATCGTATTCAAAGGTGTAAAACGCTTGATTTTTGTAATTTTCTCTATCAACAATGATTCTTTTTGCGTTGCCCAACTCTTTTTTGTCAACTGTTCCAGGCAACTCATAACTTCTATATCCTTCCAGATGTGTTGGTTCAAAACTGGAGAATATTTTTGCTGTTACGACAATTGGTTCTCCTTCATAAATTTCTTTCTTATTCGTTTGAATGATTCCAAAAGCAGGGTCTTTTAGTTGTTGAGCTGTGACGCCTGAAGTTGACATCTTCATTTTCTCTCCAATGTTAACGACAACTGTATTTGATTTATAGGTTTTGTTTCCTTTTTTAACCCATGCAGGACCTATTGTATATTTTCCTTTGTTGCCAAATGCGCCTGTTTGAGAAATGTAAAAGAAGGTAATGACTTTTCCGGAATTATAATCCATCTCTTGTTCCATACCACTCATTACATCGTAACCTTGAACAAAAGAACTGGGTAAGTTGTCAATATCGACATCTCCTTGAACGTTTGATTTGATGGTAATTGTGACAATTTCTCCCACATCAGCAGATACTGGATTTATAGACAGAATAACTTCTGGATCTTGTCCGAGGACAATACCAATAAAGAAAAAAGCAAATATGTTAACGAATAATAATCTCATTACCAATCTTTTCCGGATTTAGGAGTTGCACTTCCACCTTTTGTTCCACTTGCTTTACGTTTTGTCTCGGCTTCTTGTTTCATTAATTTGTCTAACATTCTGTCAACGGTTTTATTGGGCAATTGACTTTTATTCTCTTGACCAGAACCTCCATCATCAGGTTTCGGTTTACCATCCTGACCTTGTTGATCGTCTCCGTCTTTTTTTTCTCCTTGCTTATCTTTGTTTTGATCGTCTTTCTTATCTTGCTTGTCCTTGTTATCCTGATTGTCTTTGTTGTCTTTTTGTTGTTGTTGCTGTTTTTGTTTCAATTGGCGAATTGCTTCTGAGAGGTTGTAACGAGTTTGGTCATCATTCGGATTATTACGCAATGCTTCTTTGTAGGATTCAACGGCTCCGCTATAATCCTTGTTTTTCATTCTTGCGTTTCCAATGTTATGATAATTATTAGCCTTCTCAATATTGTCTTTTTTTGCCGTTCCAGATTGCTTGTAAATTTCTTCCGCTTTTTTAAAATCACGCGCCTTATATGCAGACTGTGCCATTTCATCCGAAAGATCTATGTTTTCAGGAGCATTTTTCTGAGCAGATTGGTAATATTTGAGCGCATCGATGTATTCTTCATTCTCATAAGCCGTTCTTGCAGCTTGTAATGAATCACGCCATTGTTGACCATACGAAAATGTAAGGGAGAAAAGGGTCGCTATGAGGAGAAGATATTTCATGGAGTATTTTTGCACAAAGAATCGCAAAGAAAACACAGAGGTTCGCAAAGTTTATCGTTTTGAAAATTTAGTATTAATTCATAATTCATAATTCTAACACTTTTCTACTTCTTCCCAACAACCCTATCTAAAAAGCCAACATACTGTTTTGAC
>JAJRQP010000337.1 GCA_024280195.1 Bacteroidota bacterium
CCTTCTTCTGCTCCAGGTTCTAACATCACATCTCCATGTCCTGAAAAATAGATAATCACTAAATCTCCTTCTTTTGCCAATTTCTGCGCCGAATAAATGGCTTGTTTTATTGCTCTTTCGTTGGCTTGGTCATTTTGAATCAACGTAAAGTTCTCTTTAAATTCTGGAAAACTAAGGTTTAGAATATCGTAGAATAACTGCGCATCATTGTCTGCAAATTCAAGATCTTGCACTTCGTTGTAGTCAGAGATGCCTATGATTGCAGCGTAAACATTGTTGTACTTTTTCTTACCAATATCGGAGAAACCTTGGGAGAATGAAAAGGAGAAAAATAGTAAGGCAATTAATAGATGGAGTATTTTCATAAATGTTATTCTACTGCGTAATTATGCTAAGCAATTGAATAACAAATATAACCATTCTTAGTTACGTTAAGAAATGTGAAAAGTTTGAATTTAAACCTCGTAACAAACTACTTCCTGAAAATGAAAAAAGCAGCTGCAACTAAACACAATCCAGCCCATAAATAATCCATTTTTATGGGTTTATTCATCACGAAAATAGAAAATGGAATAAACATCACTAGGGACATCCCGATTTGAATAATTTGCAATTGCGTTAAACTAAACTCTTGACTACCTATTCTATTTGCAGGGATGTGGAAGTTGTACTCAAAGAATGCAATCCCCCAACTTAGCATAGCAGCAATAAACCAATGTTTTTGATCTATCCATTTAAGATGGAGGTACCATGCACAAAGCATAAATACGTTAGAAATTGAAAGTAGTATAATCGTTTTGACAATAACGGACATAGCGTTCATTAAATTAGATTGCGAAAATAACAAGAAAAACTAGTCTATTGATTTTACGATTAATATCTTTGAACAGAAAATAAACCTGAAATCTCTACAATTGAAAAACGCACTTAAAATCGCTTACATCTTTATTGCTGGACTTGGTGTGTTTTTTATCAATGATTTAAGAATTCTTAGCGGAATTATCCTTCTTCATTTAATTTTCTTCTTTACAATAAAAAATTCTAAAAAAAGTCTGCGCTTTCTATGGAAAGTCAAATGGTTTATCCTTATCATTTTTCTTTTTCATGCTTTTTCAGGAGAAAACGATATCAGTATATTAAAAATTAAAAACTGGACTCTTGCTTTATCCTTTGATGGAATTACTAAAGGAGCAATTATGGCAGGGAAGTTAATCGCTATGCTGCTTATTACCCAAGTTGTTCGTCTATCAATGAAAGGAAAAGAGTTTGTTTCTGGAATGACAAAACTTGGACTTAGTCAATCTTCCTCTGAAATAATTGATGAAATAATTGTGATTGTTTCTGAAGAAAAAGGTGGAGGAAACGGAAAAGGCAAGAATAAAAATAAAAAGCAAGGGCAGACAAATGAAGTACAATCCAAAGATGTTTTATTTAGAGGGAGAGTAGGTAACATTCCTAAAAAATTATTGAATAAAATCAACTTTGCGAAAGAACGCTTTGCAAACAACCCCAATGCAATTGTTGCCTCTTCTGCTTTATCAGTCACGTTAATTCGGATGGTAAAAATAGCTCCCGGATTACCTCTTGCACCAGGACATAAAAACATTTTAATGTTTCCTGTTCTCATTTATGGAATTCTTAAATCAGAAAAGAAACAAGCAGGATTACAAGTAGGATTCATTTCTGGAGTACTCCATTTCACGATGGGTTTTGGAAAATATGGTCCGTTAGGTATTCTTCAATTCGCATTACTAGGTTGGGTCTTTGACTTGACTTTAAAATTGCCCTTCAAGAAAGACAACCTATTCTTTCTCATGTTTGTGGGAGCAATTGGAGGACTTGCAAGAGTTTCGTCAGAAATTGTTCTCGCCTTTGCATTTGGAATGCCAAATGCTTTTTATCTCTTATATTTACCCTATATTATTTCTCAGGTGTCCTTCGGGATTGCATCTGGATTTATCTCGAAAGCCCTATTAAAAACAAATAACAATGAGCAACAAGAACAAAAAAGCATCCAATAGAATTCACTTAGACTCTCGATTTACAAGAGAATCTTTGGTGGACAGAAAAGTGCTTTCTGATTCTGAAGTAATCAACGAAATAGCTATTCTCCCTTACCTTGATGTAATCAGTATTGGTGGAAGTAGTATCATTGATAAAGGAAAATCTGCTGTTTTTCCTTTAATCGAAGAATTGGTTGCGTTAAAAGGTCAATTTAAATTTGCGGTTGGTGTAACAGGAGGTGTTCGTGTAAAACATGCAATGGCGATTGGATTGGACTTTGGATTACCTGTTGGAGGACTTGCAATGATTGTTGGTGCCAATGAAGAACAAAATGCAAACATGCTTTATTCTTTAATGGCAAAGCACGGAGCAGTTCGGGTTCCAAAAGATGATTATGCAGATTTGCCACATTACCTAGTTGATGAAATGATTCCTATTTTAACACTCAATCCACCGCATCATTATTGGGAAAAACCACCGAAAAAAGGTGTCTTACCTGAAAGTGGAGCAGATTTCGGTGCATACATGACAGCTGAAGGAATGGGAGCAAGGTCAATGATATTCGTAAAAGATCAAGACGGCCTTTTTGATAAAGACCCCGCAAAGAATGAAGATGCAAAACTCATTAAACGTATTTCTGCACAAGAGATTTTAGAAGGAGACTTTGAAGATTTAATCATTGACCGTTTAGCAATTGAAATGTTAGCGAAAGCAAGACATCTAAAAGAAATTCACATTGTGAACGGACTGAAACCTGGAAACATTACCAAGGCAATCAATGGGAAAAATGGAGGTACAATAATTTACAAAAAAGAAGACTGATGAGTAAGATTAATGACTTAGAAAACCTAATGCAGCAAACATTAGATGAAGCAGTTGAAAACTATCAGCACGATCTTCAAATACTCCCCCATGTTAAAGTAATGAAACTGGGTGGACAAAGTATTACTGATAGAGGACGAAAAGCTGTCTTTCCAATTTTAGATGAACTTGTAGAGAATAAGAAAAAACATGACATTATTCTAACTTCTGGAGGTGGAACAAGAGCAAGACATAGTTATCAGGTTGGCATTGATTTAAACATGCCCGTCGGCGTTCTTGCAGAAATGGGAGGTGCAATTACCGTTCAAAATGCAAGAATGATCCAAATGGTGATGGCGAAGCATGGAGGTATCTTTTTAGACCATTTAGAATTTGAAAAACTTCCTTTATTCTTGCGTTTGGGTTGTATTCCAATTATGCCTGGAATGCCTCCTTATAGTTTTTGGGAAGACATCCCTGATTTTGGTTCTATTCCGATGCACAGAACTGACTGTGGTGCATTTTTTACTGCTGAAGCAATTGGTGCTGATACCGTTTATTTCATTAAAGATGAAAAAGGACTTTACACAGACGATCCTAAAAAGAATCCAGATGCAGAATTTATTCCTAGAATTCAAGTGGATGAATTGATTAAAATGGATTTAGGTGACTTAATAGTAGAACGTGTGATTCTTGATTACATGAAACGTTCTCGATTTGTGAAGAAATTGGTGATCATCAACGGAATGGAAAGAGGAGAAATCACCAAAGCATTAAACGGTGAAACAACAGGAACTGAAATTTATGTTTAAAATGAACTATCTATTAATCCTACCGCTCGTATTGTTTTTAAACTTCTCTTATGGTCAAGAGAAATCAATAAAATTTAAAAAGTACGACGTTGTTTTTACTTATAAAAAGGACAGCATTCTTTTAAAGAAAAAAGAACTGAAGAAAATCATTAAAACGTCTCTTGTCTTTTTTGATGCGATAGAGAAAGATGATTACAACTTATTTGTAAGCACACTTTCCGACACCACTATTTCTGTTATTCCTAAAGAAAAACTGGAGAGAAAGTATAAAAAATATAAAGCATACCAACTAAATATGACTGGAGAGTTAACTATTCGCTCTCTCCAATTGTTTCAAAATAAAGACCATAGAGAATCTGGAGTCTTATATTCTATTGTATTCTCCTTACCTCCAAATACTACTATTGCACGTAGAGTCGGTTTTGACCCAATTAAACATGCTACCTTTAAGAATCACCATAATTTCGTGGGAATTGTCTTAATTAAGAACCATAAAGAATATGATGTAGTTATTCCTTGGTGATTTGGTAAACCCATATTAATCAACTACATTTGTTCAAATTAACTAAATTAACTCTTATGAAAACAAAATTACTATCACTGATGTTATTCGTTATTGGATTTACATCTTTTTCGCAAAACAACTTGCTCTACACAATATCAAGGAATGTTGACTCTCTAGTCATATACGATACAACAGGAGGGACTTTTAATATTTATGCTTCAAGATTCATTTCTGGAGCAGGGCATACTAAAAGTATTGGCCTCGTTTTAAATCCCAACTCCAATGAGATGTTTATCTTATTTGAAGATGGTAATGGTGAGGGTTCTAGAAGAATTGGAAGCATCGATACCTTAACAGGTGTTATTACAGATGTAGGAATGGTTGGGAACATGCAACATCTTGCATATGACTTTACAACTAGTACATTGTACTCTGTGGGAGCTAATGCTGGAGCTATAGCTGGCTTATATGAGGTCGACCAAAGCACAGGGGTTGCTACTTTACTTCCGGCTACCCCAGGAGGGTATGGTTCTGCTATCGTCTATGATTATTATATAGATTCCATGACAATGGCTAGAAGTACTTCTTTTCATAACATTAATTTAACTGATTTAAATTCTTCTAGCGTTTCTCACTCTTTTACTGATGAAGGTGCTGGAGCAGTTATTATCAATGACTCTATTACTTGGGTTTATGGAAGAGCTGGACCTCTTAGAGCTTGGAACAAGAATACATTAATATACACCGACTTGTTAATTGATTTTGGAAACTCAACGCACTCAATGACATTTGGAACACCTCCATTATTGGTTACTTCTAGTAATGGCAAAGAATTTTGTTCTGCTGATGGAACTGTTTTATCAACTTCATCAACAGGCACAACTTATCAATGGGGTTATAATGGCTCACCAATAGTCCCAGCAGAAACAAATGCTACACTTGTACCAACACTATCTGGAACTTATAGCTGTATGGTTGATGGGAAGCTTTCGTTATCAATAACAATCAACATTCTTCCTTCACCAGTAGTTTCTTTTACAGCAACTCCAAATCCAGTAGATTTAGCAGTTGACCCAACAGGAAATGTTGATTTTGTGAACACATCAACAAGTGGACATGCATATGATTGGGATTTAGGAAATGGCTTTACTACAATGACTGAGAATCCGTCTTTCCCATACACATCAGTTGGTTCGTTTATGGTCACTTTTACTGTAACTGACACTATCAATGGTTGTTCTGCTTCCATGACACAAACAATTGATGTAAACAATACAACAGGTATTGCAGAAATCAATGATGAGTTCTCCATATATCCTAACCCTACTAACGGAAAGGTTAGCGTTAAAGTTAATTCAGAGTTTGATGGTTATACCGCAACAGTTTTGGATATGAACGGAAGAGAATTAAACTCTTTTATTCTGAATAAATCAACGGGTAATTCTTTTAATTTATCTAACGAAACTAGTGGAGTGTACTTGTTAAGAATAAGTAACGGTGATATTGAAGTCTTCCAAAGAATTGTGAAGAAATAAATACACACTAAATTCATAGTAAAAAGGAGAATCTTAATTGGTTCTCCTTTTTTTGCTAAAAACTTCTCGTTAATAAATCTTTTGGTTTGCCTTGGGTTGTATTTCCATTCTCATCCATACAGATAACTAAATCGGCCATTTTTAAAACAACGTCTTTTCTATGAGTAACGACAAGTACTTGTATATCAATCTGCTTTTGAATCAGCTCAATTTCATGAATTAATTCCGAAATAGACTCATCATCTAATGCAGAAAAGGGTTCATCTAACAACAATAAATCTGGTTCTTGGCACAATGCTCTAATAATTGCTATGCGTTGTTGCTGTCCTCCGGACAATTGATTTGGGAAGTTTAATAACAGGTCAGAAAGGTTAACGGATTCAAGTAGGCTAGAAATTAGCGGAGAAATTACCCCATCTTTACTAGCATACCTCAGATTTTCTTCAACCGTCATATTTGGAAATAAATTGAAGTCCTGAAAGACAAACGCTACCTTTCTCTTAGCGATGGAAAAATTTACCTTCTCCTTTTTAGAGAACCATTTAATTCCATTAAAGCTGATTTCTCCTTCATTAGGAGTTTCCAAACCGGCAATCATTCGTAACACAGTTGATTTTCCTATTCCTGACTTACCGTATAAGGCAGTTGTAAATGAACCTTCTATCTTCGCCGAACAGTTAATATTAACCGTTCTATTCTTAGTAGAATAGCTTTTATGTACATTAAACTCAAGCAATGGTCGTTCGGTTATTTCTAGTTAAATAATTCAAAAATAGAATGAGCACAAAACTAATTACTAAAAGAACAATTGCGTAGTGGTGTGCTGTGTCATAATTTAAAGCATTCATTTCATCATAAATAGCGACAGAAGCCACATTCGTTTCTTCCATTTTACCGCCAATCATTAGCACTAAACCAAACTCACCAATTGTGTGTGCAAAAGTTAGAAGCACGGCGTTCCAAATTGACTTCTTAATCATAGGTAAGTAAACTTTTCTAACTGCGTTTAAACGGCTTTTATTAAGTAACAATGTTGATTCAATGATGTTCTTAGGGATTGATCGAAAACCATTAATTAATGGACTGACCATAAATGGTGTACAAAAAATTATGGACCCGATTAAAATTCCTTCAAAAGAAAAGGCAAATGAAATTCCAAAAGTATTTTCAAAAAATTGACCAATTGGAGTCTCTGGTCCTAAAAAATTCAAATAATAAAACCCAAGAACGGTTGGTGGCAATATAATGGGCATCATGAGAATACTTTCAATGAAAATTTTTCCTCTCATTTTTGAAAATGCCAAAAAATAAGCAACAGGAATCGCAATTACCAACAAGATTAATGTCGTAAGAAAAGCGAGTTTAAATGTTACGAAAAAGGGTGTATAGTCCACTACTTGACAAGATAACCAAAATGCTTTAATATGCTAACGCATTCTGTGGAAGATAAAAAACCAACAAACAATTCAGATTCTTCTTCGTGATTTTTTATTCCATGCTTTAATATACATGCACCTTGCTTTATTTCACGGTAGAAAGAAGGGTCAACTTCAAAATAATTATAGTCATCACCAAACTTCTGAATGAAAGAGAAACTTGTAAAACCTGCATCTACTGATTTTGATTTCAGATACTGGTTAACTTGACTAATACTTTCTCCGTAAACAATTTTTTCAGGATGAGTTAGTATATATTCTATTGAATCTAAGTATTTCAATGCTGCAATACCATAAGGTGCCGTCTTTTTTTCTGCCACTGCAATTCTCTTAATTTTCGGAGAATAAAGTGCCTCTTTAATCGATGAGAAATGAAGTTGTTTTGAGTAAACAAAAGCTAGTTTACCAAATGCATAAACTACTGGCTCTTGACCAAAACCAGACTGGACTAGTTTAGTTGGGTATTTCATATTCGCAGAAACAAAAACATCATAAGGTGCTCCTTGCTCTATTTGAGCCGTCAGCATTCCTGAAGAATTAGTTGAAATATCGCAACGGATATTGTTTTTAAGTTCAAATACAGAAGCAATAGAATCCATAGCGAATTGCATGTTTGCTGCAGTTGCAATTCTTATGGTCGTTTTTTCACTTTTCTGATTACAACTTGAAAATAGGGTTAAGAAAAGAAAAAATAATACGAACAGTTTCATAAGACAATGATACACAATATTGGAAACAAAAAAAAGCGTGGAAATCAAAAGAATTAGCAGTAGGTAAAACCACGGATGCACGGATAGAAATCTGCAATATTGATGCTTTTATAAAAAACTTTTACAACCCCATCCGTGCATCTGTGGTAAAACAACTACCAAAAAAAACGCTTACATCATCGATACAAGCGTTTTCAATAGTATTTTATTCTTCTTTATCCGTTTAATGCTTCTGCACCACCAACAATTTCTAAAATTTCGTTGGTAATTGCTGCTTGACGAGCTTTGTTGTAAGATAATGTCAAGTCATTCTTCATGTCATTCGCATTGTCCGTTGCTTTGTGCATCGCTGTCATTCTTGCACCATGTTCTGATGCTTGAGAATCTAACAATCCTTTAAACAATTGAATTTTTAATGACTTAGGAATTAAGTCTTCAACAATTTCTGATTTACCAGGCTCAAAGATGTAATCTCCTGCAGCATTCTCTCCTTCGACAACTATTGGAATGATTGGTAAAAAATCTTCCGTCATCACTTCTTGACTTGCAGCATTGATGAATTTATTATAAACGATAACAACCTTGTCAAAAGATTTGTCCGCGAAAAGGTTCATCAAAATTTCACCGATAACAGTTACGTTCTCAAAAGTAAGGTCATTAAAAATATCCTCAACAGGGGCAAGTTCATCGTTGATGAAATATTTGTCTGTTTTCTTGTAAACGTCTTTAATTTTCTTTCCTAGGCAAAGTACTTTTGGGTTTGATCCTACAAATTCTTCATTAACTAATACGTTGACCCGCTTGATGATGTTGTTATTAAAACCACCACAAAGACCTCTATTAGAAGTAATCCCAACGATTAAAACATTCTTCACTTCACGTGCTTCAGAATATGCGTTTTCAGAAAGATCAAGAGTCGCACTTAAGTTACCCAAAATTTCTTGTAACTTCTCAGAGTAAGGTCGCATTTGCGTAATTGCATCTTGCGCTCTTTTCAACTTAGCCGCCGACACCATTTTCATTGCTGAAGTGATTTGCATCGTCGAGCTAATCGAAGTAATTCTGTTACGTATTTCTTTTAAGTTTGCCATATAATCAAATTAAGAATGTAGAATTAAAAATGCAGAATTACTTTAAACTCGAATTAATGATCGCGACCAAAATTCTTATTATTTCATCATTCTGTTTTAATAACTCATCATCTACATTAACTAGTTTCTTATTTATTAATTCTAACCAATAACGTGTTTCGTCTGCTTCTTTTAATGCAATTCTAAGCTTGTGCCTGAAATCTGCCTTACTCTCTGCTCGTTGCGCTTCACGTGCATTTGCTCCAACACTTGTACCGCTTCTCACTAATTGAGAAGCAACTTCATAGTGTCTTTTATCTTTAAGAATAGAATGAAAATCAAGAATAGAACAGGCAAAAGCGAACGTCTTTTCAAGTAAAATGTTCTTTTTTGCCATAATTCTTAATTCTGCATTCTTAATCCTTAATTCATCTAATATTTACTCGCTATTTCTTTTGCAACTTTCGTTAACGTATCCGTTAACTCATCTGTATACTTTCCTGATTTTAACAAATCTAACGTATCTCTATGTTTCGCATCTAAATAATCCAAGTACTCTGTTTCAAAAGCTTTTACTTTGTTTATTGGAACATTTTGAATCAATCCTTTTGTTCCAACATAGATAATTGCAATTTGCTTCTCTACTGGGTAAGGGTCACCTTCCATTTGCTTTAAGATTTCCACGTTTCTTGCTCCTTTATCAAGAACAGACTTCGTAGCAGCATCTAAATCAGAACCAAACTTAGCGAATGCTTCTAATTCTCTGTATTGTGCTTGATCTAACTTCAATGTACCGGCAACTTTCTTCATTGATTTAATCTGCGCATTACCACCAACACGAGATACCGAGATACCAACGTTAATTGCTGGTCTAATACCTGCGTTAAATAAATCAGACTCTAAGAAAATTTGTCCATCTGTAATCGAAATTACGTTTGTTGGAATATATGCAGAAACATCACCTGCTTGCGTTTCAATAATTGGCAAAGCCGTTAATGAACCACCACCTTTAACGATATCCTTCAAAGAAGGAGGAAGATCGTTCATTGTTCTTGCAATTGCATCATCAGCAATAATTTTTGCAGAACGTTCCAGTAATCTTGAGTGTAAATAGAATACATCTCCTGGGTATGCCTCACGTCCCGGTGGTCTTCTTAATAACAAAGAAACCTCACGATAAGCCACTGCTTGTTTAGATAAATCATCAAATACAATCAATGCTGGTCTACCTGTATCTCTAAAGAATTCACCAATTGCAGCACCTGTCATTGGAGCATAAAATTGCATTGGTGCAGGATCTGCAGCGTTCGATGCAACAACAACTGTGTAAGCCATTGCTCCAGCATCTTCAAATTTCTTAACAATACCTGCAACTGTTGAACCTTTTTGTCCAATCGCTACATATATACAAAATACAGGTTCTCCTGCATCGTAAAATTCTTTTTGGTTGATAATCGTATCAATCGCAACCGTTGTTTTTCCTGTTTGACGGTCACCGATGATTAACTCACGTTGTCCACGTCCAACTGGAATCATTGCATCTACAGATTTGATACCTGTTTGCAATGGTTCATCAACTGGTTGACGGAAAATAACACCTGGTGCTTTTCTCTCGATTGGCATTTCGTATAAAGTTCCTTCAATTGGACCTTTACCATCG
>JAJRQP010000338.1 GCA_024280195.1 Bacteroidota bacterium
AATACTTGTAAAAGAATTGTAGCTGATAATGCTTGTTAAGTCAATTAATCCTGCTTGAATGCTATCTAAACGAGCGCAATAAGCATCGGCACACAAACATAAACTATCCATTTGGAAAGTTGTTTGAGAAACAGTTGCAACAGGCAAGTAATTTCCTTGACTTGCACCCAAGTTGAAACTATCTACACAGGCAACATAGTTGTCATAACAAACATCGCTCACTGGTGGAGTAACTGTTGTATCATTTAGTGCATTACAAACATTCGCAATACTTGTAAAAGAATTGTAGCTGATAATGCTTGTTAAGTCAATTAATCCTGCTTGAATGCTATCTAAACGAGCGCAATAAGCATCGGCACACAAACATAAACTATCCATTTGGAAAGTTGCTTGAGAAACAGTTGCAACAGGCAAGTAGTTTCCTTGACTTGCACCCAAGTTGAAACTATCTACACAGGCAACATAGTTGTCATAACAAACATCGCTCACTGGTGGAGTAACTGTTGTATCATTTATTGCACTACAAACATTCGCAATACTTGTAAAAGAATTGTAGCTGATAATGCTTGTTATGTCAATTAATCCTGCTTGAATGCTATCTAAACGAGCGCAGTAAGCATCGGTACACAGGCATAAACTATCATTTACAAAATTATCAATCGTAAATGCTGCTATAAGAGGATAGTTACCAATAACATAATCATTAAAATTGTTTACGCAATTTAGGTACTCAGCATAAGCTTGTGTGCATTCCTCTGTGAATTCATCGCATTCTCCTATTTGATCACCGTGATTTAAGTGGGCTTGTAAGGCATTAATACTGATTGTAATTGTCTGAGTGTTAGACGGATTTACTGGAGGGTGGTGGCAAATAGTGATAGTTCGATTATCATCATCATCGTCATCATCATCGTCGTCATCGTCATCATCATCATCATCATCATCATCATCATCATCGTCGTCATCGTCATCGTCATCATCATCATCATCATCATCATTACCGTTCCTTCCTCTTCTTGCATTTACAGGAATTTGAGTATTGACGCTCTTTTTAGAAATGAAGTCTGGTGAATTTGAATTGTTTGCTTTTAAAGCATTGGCTTGATTCTGATGAACAATTAAGACATCTTCTCCACATGGATTACATTCTCTTAATGGCAAACAAGTAGAACCACTCACAGGAAAGGTAACAGAAGTACCTAAACTATCAAATGTTCCTAAAAATTGATAGTCATGGAAGTTTCCGTAATTATCTGCTACACCAACTACACGAAAATCATCAATTGCAAGTAAGTTAGAAAAGGAAAGTCCTGAACCGATTATAGAAAGAACAATATCGCAAGTATCGACCGTTATTATTAAAGAATCGTTTAAACTAGATTCTATACTGGATGAACTTGTTGCTGTAAAGCTAAATTCTGAAGCAATTGCAGGTGTCATTTTAGGACTTTGATAAATATCAATGCTTGTCGTGTTTGAAATGTAATTTTGAGTAATCAATACATCCTCTAATAAGTCTTGTAAATCGTTGAAAATTTCATGTTGAGTTGTTTGACATGATGCAGGTGTTGGTAGGTCACATTCTCCAAGTTCTATACCTGAGAGTAGTCCATTTTCAGACCTATTTGCTGTTCCAGTAATTAACAATGTGTCCCCGTTGATAAGATGTACGGTTGCTTCAAATGAGTACAGTCCTGTTGATACAATGTTTTCAAAATAAGCAACATTAGCTAGGTCTGCCCAAGAAAAAGTATTTGGTTCGTAGGTGTCAATTACTAATGAAAATCCATCAGTTGCTGTTCCTGTAGAAGGGATTAAGCTAAACGAATTCGTTCCATTAGAAAACCAACTTAAATCTGAACCAAATCCAACACTGCTCTGAACATATGATGTGACTAAATCTGTTAGGTTAGAAGTTCCATCCGTGTATGGGTTAATTGATACTGGAGCAGAAGGAATTAAATTATTTGTGTTCGCCATTGTATTCATTATTGAAGTCAAATCAATGGCGAATTGATTGGAAGTACAATTCTGCTCAAATGTACAGCTACTTAGATCAAATGTTGTTATCGTTCCAGTAATTGGAGTAAGAACTTGATTACCGTTTGTATCTAACGTAATAGCATCGGCAGTAAAAGTACCTCCAAATGCTCCTGGGTATAAATTAACAATTGAAACAACATCACTCCAAATGATGTTAGTTGTTCCTAAGTCCATAGTCAATGTTGCATAAGGAGTTCCTAATTCATTCCAAGTAGAAGTATATGCTGCTCCAACAATACTAGTTGTTGGAGTCAATTCAGGTATTGTTCCAGGAATGTTAAAATCATTATTTGAAATAAACAAAGATGATAAATTAGGATTATCATTTAACAGGTAATTAGAAGCTGTAAGTGTTGAGTTTTCAGCCATTGAATTCAGAAGACTTTGTAAAGTGAAGGGAACTGGACATTGACCTGTTTGGAGGTATATTTCATAGGCTACATCATTTGCATTTTGTTGAGGAATATCAGATTCATTTCCAAATCTTCTAATTTTATTCTTATACCAGTGAGCTCTATAATAAATACATGTTTGACTTTGATTGTTAAACTGTAGATTAGGATATCCTCCTCCTCCAAAAGGAGTATTTAATTCCGATTGCCAAGGGTTAAAATTGTCATTACCTATACAACCATTAAATGAATAACAATCATTCACTGCAATACAATCAGCGAATTCTTGCTTTAATTTTTGTTTAGCACTTAAGTAAAATGATTTTAAGTAATTCCATTCATTTTCAAGAACTTGTGGGGAAACAGTTCCATTATAAGGACCTCCAAAATCAAAGCAATCAGCAGCGGGTGTTGTATAGAAATTTGTTCCACATCTAGCTAAATATGCAGCTGTTTCTTTCATGGTTCTCATCGTTCCACCAATTTCTTTGTAGTTGATGAATTGGTATTGTAACGCTGCTCCGTAGTTAGAACAAGAAGAAGAACCCCAGGTTGGATTATGAACAACAAAAGGATCCCAAGCATGACCAGTAAAGGTATTATCTCCTTGATTATCGAACCAATTTTCAAGGATAGATGGGTCATTAGAATTTAGAAACCCATTGTCAATTGCATCTTGAACTGAAAAAGATGTCGTTAATAAATCATCAAATGAAGTACTTGTAAATGCATCTCCAGGGATAATTTCATTTTCATATTTAATACACGTTTCATAATAACAATATTCAGGATGATATATTACAAGAGATTGAGCCCATGAAGGTTCAAATAAATCTCTAAAAACCTGCGAACTAAAAATTTCATGAGGGTAGATATATGGTTCATTGGTAATAGGATCGTATTTAACAATATTATTATCATAGGGAGCAGGGAACCATAAACTTAGACTTCCTAAATCTTCTATTAAATAGACTTTTGCAGAATCTCCAAATTCATCAACATAAATATTTTTAATCCCATTTGGAGTGGGGAGTTGTGGGTGAGTAAAAAATGCTGATAGCCCATTCTCCGGACTAAGATAACTCGTGCTTAAATAAACAGTTAATGGATTTGTGCTATTTAGAGTTCCGTATTGACCCCCTGGAGAAACGTCTAATTTAAGTAATGAATATGCAGCATCACATATAGAAAAAGTTTCATCACATAATCTTTCACAGTCTTCAATTCTCAAATAATAATCATTTGCAGACCCTTCTTCATTCGCAAGAAAATCTTCCAAAGAGCCTAATCTTTCAAAGCAGTTGTCACACGTAATTTCACATCCAGAAGTATCAATGTTTGCCATTGCCTCATCAATGAAATGATCTAAGTCATAAGAGCAGTTAGATGCTAAAACAGAGTCCAGAAAAGCTTGTCTTGCATCATTGTTGATGGTCAATATTTTGTTTAGACTATAAGACCCTGGTAATAAGCTGGTTGTAAATGAAGGTATTACAGTTTGCGGGATATTCTCCGAGCAAGAGGCGTGGAAAATGTAGTTGCCAACACTATCAATAAGGAACTTTCCAACTAATGTATCTTCTAGCTGTTGAGGAGCAAGGTTTACTCCGCATTCATCAACTAATTCAATTTTTAAATCGTACACACAATCGATGCATATATCTCCCAAACAATCTAATTGAATTGGATCGATTGCAAAGTCATAATAAAAATTATACGTTGATTGATATGCAACCAACAATTGTGTTGAGAATTCAATTGCATCTTGATTTATTGAAATCGCATTTGTACTTGCTCCCTCAAAGGCATCAACCTCCAAAAGAACAGGATTGTTCGATTCGGTGGCTATTCCCTTTAAATTAGCCGGAGCATCCCCCGCAAGAGCTGTAGCAATTACTCTACCTTCTTGATCTAGGTATGAGATACTCGCTTGCCCATGTGCATCAATTACAACGTTCTTTTTATAATGCGATGCATCTCCCATTTCAGAACCAAATAACCTGTCCAATTCCAATTGATTTGGTTGTCCATATAAGTATTTTGTTTCGTGTCCATTACCTAATTGAAATTCTTCTCCAACACCTCCTTGACGTCTAATTCTCCCCGTATTATCTGGAGTATATTCTACTTGAGTGAATGGGTATTTTTTAGCATCTGGAACGTAAGCTTGTTCGTTGATTTGATTAGGGTTATTTGGAGAGTAGTATTGAGAAGATCCGATAATCGGAGACATTGGACCTGCACCAACTTCACATTGTGCCACAGTATCACTGACATCAAAATCTAATTTTGAATATTGTTCATTATTTAGGTTTAAATTATAATTTCTGTATAATTGGATAACAGGCTCTTGATCTTGTCCCTCACAAACAGGAACTACAGGAGTTGGTAAAACATTAATTGCTGGACGCCCTTGATAGTCATAAATTGTTTCTCCAACAATGACATTTTTATCTGAATTTATTCTTGTTACAGTTTGTCGATTTCTTAAACTTCCATCATAATAACTAACAATTTCTTTTTTCTTTCCTTGTTCAGCATAGGTAGCAGAATATTGCCAGTTAACATCTTTCTCATGGTTCAGTAAATTGGTAATATGGAATTTATTTGATGAAGAAATTCCAGCAACATTACCGGATATTGCTTGACTCCAAGATCCGTATATGAGTTGAGATGGATTATTGATGTCTACACCAACAGGACGTACTCTATAGATCACCCACCCTTTGTCATAAATTAAATTAATTGAATAGGCGATATCAGAGGTTGTTATTCTAGTTGAATTATACTTGAAATTATAGTTTAAAGCAGCTTCGTTTACTACATTAACATTTGGGTTGTATGGTGTATTGATATCATATCCATAATCATTTATGTATAACCATTCAACTTGGTATTCCTCTGCACCGTTTACAGAATTCCAATAGAATTCAAGTCCATCAAAAATACCGTTGCAATCTTGGTCTAATAGTTTAATGTTTTCAGACATTCCTACACCATTGTTGATGTCTAATAACTGTGTATATCTCTCTATAAAAATATCACATTGAAGATAGATGTTTGCAGGTAGAATTTGTATGTTTTGTGTTGTTGGCAGATCAGATGTTATCTCTATGATTTCGAAGATAACTTTATACGCGTTGTTAAATTCTACCATTCCTTCTAATACACTTTCTTGAGAGTCAAGAAGGTGATTAGAAATTTGCAGTTCTACAATTGTGTCTGTTAGTGGCATTAAATTAGAATCCCATCTTTTAACTAGGACTTTAACAGTCAACTCTTGAGCATTATTAAAATATTCAGGATAATGAACATCTACTCCAAGAGTAAGTCTGTTTAAAACTTTGATGTCATTATGAATTAATCCCGTTGTACTTGCCTGAACACTGTCGATTGCTGTAGGCATTCCAATCTCTACAGGGGTACCTCCATCAGGTGTATTAATACTATTGGTCCAATGAATTATTCCTGCATGCGAAATGACAGTGCTAATTGTAATAAAACAAATAGTTAGAATGATGTTTGCTACTAGTTTTTTCATATTTCTAATCATTAGAATTTCTTAAATCAATAAGTGTGTAATTTTGATATCTTGTTGTAGGCATAAATTCTCCTGCAATCACTTGAATAAAATCTTCTGCTTTAGGCATTTTACTTAAATCAACGCTCTTTCCAAAGTGATGATTTTTAAAAATAACTTCTAGTCTAGGTTGAATAAGTCTGCTTTCTTCTGCTGTTTCATCTAGAATTTCAGATGCTGTATATAAAATGTACTTACGAATCATTTTCTGTGGAGTTATCCATAATTCAGCCGCTAAATATTTTGGGTTTTTAGTAAATTCAAAATAATATTTTTTGATACTTCCCGAATTATTGATTTTAACTTTGCAGTCACTTTTTATGATATCTTTAAAACCTTCTGTTGTATTTCTATTAAACAAAACCAGCTCAGGATCACTAAGAATTATCTTATTGTCAGTTGAGTCAATGGTTATTTTTATCAACTGGTTTTGGTACATTGATCTACCAAATTGAGTCATAAACAGTTCCTTTTTTTTATTACAAATCAATGAACTTTTCATTTCTAACTCGGGAGTTTCAATTGCGGGATCTGTAAAAAATAAATAGTCACAGTCAAAACTATAACTCTCGTCTTTCGGAAATTTATTTTCTACTTCAAGAATTAGATTTTGATAATCTTTAATTGTTCCGTTTTTCCAGCCATTCTGGCTATGAGAACAGAAAGAAGATAACATTAAAATATGTAGAATTATAATTTTCATAGGTTATTTTTTCTTGATATTATCTCTGTTTTCTTGAATAGTCATGACACCTCTCTCAGTTTCTTTTTTCACTCGAATTAGTTTCCCTTCTTCATCGTATTCATATAGGGTAGCATAATTTCGTTCGTCTAATTCAGCCATTAATCTTAATGAAATCGGATCGTAGACATAACTCATCATACTCCCATCAAAAGGGTAGAAACGGATGTCGTCAAAAAAGGCGACTCCTGATGCAGCACTCAATTCGATATTAATTCCAGTTGCTGCAGTTGGAACTGTAATCACAGCTTCTATTCTCTGCCATCCATCAATTATTTGACCTGAAGGAATGAGGTTAAAAACAGAACTACTTCCCATAAATGAAATATTGAGAGATGAATTAGTATATGTTATTGTTCCAAATGGAGCGCTATCTTCTTTTACCCACGCAGAAACCATGTAATCTCCCGGCGTTGGTGAAAATGAAGTTATACAGGTTTCACAAGGGATTGCCTCTGGAATAAGAGGTGTAGAGTTACAAATTGAATCCCAGTCAAAATAATTGCTGTATTCAATTGAATTTGTAAAAGTGACGTTGCCATTAATAACTTCTTCTGTTCTAAAACAATATTCATCAACACAATTACAGTAACTACTAAACTTACCATATGAAAGTTGAGGAATGAATAAATAAAAATCAGCCCCAGAGAACTTTGGTTTACTGAATTCTGAATATGTCGTATAACATTGAAGATATTGGTCATAAGCTGCTTGGCAAAGACTATCTAAAGTGTCGCAATCTATAATCGTAAAACTAACATCGGCTTGGCAAAATTCACCATTGATTCCATAAACATTAACTCCGATGTTATTTTGTTGAGGTTCTAGTGTAAAATTTTGAGTAATACTAGCACTTGTGTCGGAAAGTGGATTGTTGTTTAATGTCCAATAATAACTATCTATAGTAACATCTGAATTAGCGGTAAAAACAAGATCAGTTCCGGCACAAAACTCAGTTGGCAAGTCTATGGAAACATTGCAAGGAGGAGCAATAGCAACTGTGGAGTATGTAACCTCACTTGTACCTAATGGTAGTTGGTTTACATCTCCCAAAGAAGTAACTGTGAATGCAATTTTGTCACCTGGGCTAACACTGTTTCCATTTAATGGAATTGTTACGTTTTCAGTATTACCATTGTAAGATTGCGCAGGTACAATTATGTTTCCAATATAATTGACAAGGTCAAAATTGGCATTTGAAGTATAGACATCAATCACAAAGGATTCGTTGGCTGCATCTAAAAAATAAGGATCTTTTACTGGTGGAAAACTATAAGAGAAACTTAAGTTGGAGCTAGAGGAAGCTGTTGCAGATATAATAGGTTTTGGGATGTTTAAATTACCATAATTACTTCCAAAATCACTTGTTGAATAAATTAAATCAATAGGTCTTTTATTTGGTAAAGGAAAATTTGTAATGCTATTCGCTCTAATTATTGAATATTGACCTCCAGAAGGAGCAACTCTCCCTAGCAAGTTTTGTCCAATAATAAAAATACCGTCTTCAAAAAAGATATTACTAGAATTAGGCAAAACTGATACATCAATTGAATTACCTGAAAATGGAGCCCCATTAAAAACATTTAAATCATTCTTAAGTTGATAACCTAAAGAATTATTACCAATCAATTCTAACCCACTATTAATTACATTTGACCCTATTGAATTCCATCGATACAAATGCAAAGCACTTTGGTTAAATAAATTAGAATTAACCGTCCAGCTTTTTACCGGATTAACTAATGTAAGTCCTATTCTTGTTGTGTCAAACGCATTGTCGCTAATTATTGAATTGGAGTTTTGTTTTTTGTTAAAGACCGTCAAATAGGAGTTTGGTCTAAAAGAATTATTGGTAACTTGACTTTCAATAAAATCGTATATACCAATTGAAGTAGGAGAAATTGGTGTTGGTTCTTCAATCAAATTATTTGTAAAAATTGTAGAATCGCTAGCAAAATGTCCTCTAGAGTCAATAAAATGACAGTTTCTTACATCTACAGAAGCAACCTCTGTAATTTTACAGCCAATCTTAAAAGCATATCCAGAATTTACTCGAGAAAGGTTTTTAAAAGTTAAATCAAACGTTGTAAAATCACTCAGATTGTTGCCGACAAACTGAATTGAATTGATAATTGTAGGATTTCCGAAATCTAGAGGACTTAACTCAACACCTTGAGATACTGTTGAAGAAGAGTGCTTTATCAATGTTAATTTTACTGCGCTAGAAGAACTTAATAGAGGTAAATAATCAGTTTCAATTAAACATAACCCAGGAGCATTGAACAAAATAGTAACATCATTACCCAATGCCATTTCAGTGTTCGCAAAGTTGAAAGCGTCGTATATAGTTCCTGCTCCTTGCCCCGTAGAATTTGTTATTGTATAGGTACTTTGCCCGAAGGAAAGAAAGGAAAAAGAATTGATAATTAAGACTAAAAATAGATTTCTCATGTCTAATGTATTTCAAAATTAATAGTTGAATTCGTTCCTAAAGAATCAATAGCAATGATTGACACCCAGTTTGCATAACTTTTTTCTAAAGGTGTCAATGGAATTTTCAGTACAGAAGACTTCCCCCATATTTTGCAATTATTCCCATTGTAAACCCAATAAGTGTCTGTTCCAATGATAACTTTTGGACAGATGGTTTCTTTGACATCGTTAGTACCTGAAACAGTTCCGATTTTAATAATGATACTATCTAATGCATTAATATTTGTTGACTTAAATAATACCGTTAGCGTATCATTTTCAGATGCTGGTATTCCAGAAGTTGGATCTCCTGGAGACTCACTGTAGAATGCTATTGGATCGAAACATGTATTTTGACCTATAGCGTAAATTGGAGCAATTATTAATAGGAAGAATATTATATTTATTTTTTTCATAATCTTAAAAATTTATTTCTGTTGTTTGAACACATCCATTACCATCTGTAATTGTCACAATAATATTAACAGGTATTTGAGAGTGGCTTGTAATTACTAAAGAAGGATTTCCAATTGAATCCTCAACTATTTCGAATTCTAATACTGATTCATCTCCCGAAATAATAGTGTAATCAAATTGAATTGGTTGAGTTGCGCCGGTTGTTGAAATAGTATATACAGTATGATTTTGGAATCCACCTTCTCCTAGACATCGTTTGTCGCATATAGAAACTGTAAATGTTTCATTAACTGTAACCCCACAACCTACATCTTCACAAGTTTCAGCGAATACATTAGAAAATACAACAGGAGAACCTGCAGAAACTTGAACACTTCTTCTTCCTGTATGCGATTCGTTCTCAACAATAATAGCATCCGCTGCAATTTTAAAGTGATTGTCTGAACAGTTGATATAATTATAATCCTCAAAACCATCAAAACCAATTTGACGATATCTAGAGTTTGCTGCAACAGCAATTGGAAGTGATTGATTGTAGCCAAACATTGAAGAAGAATATCTATCTAACGCATCAATTGTCTCAAGAGCTTGTCCAAATGGGCTAAATTCTACAACAGATGATGTATATGTCCAATTTGTTTTATCAATGTTCCAAAGACCACCCGTCAATTTATAGAATGGCGTGTAAGAAGTGAAAACACCGTCTTCTCTAATATTGGAATTGTTATTTTGGAATGCTTTGGTTCTACCTGCTAAGTGAACGTAAGAAGCTTTAGGTCTCCAATTCCCTCTTAACCCTAGCACATAAGGATTTGTTGTAAAATTTGCATTCGTTGAATCTAAAAAACATTCACAAAAAGTTCTCCATTCGTCAGAATATTCGACAGCACCAGCCTGAAGGACTTTATCAAAAATATTCCCAGTTAAGCCGTTTAAAGGATTCGATCTTAAGGCGACTGTTCCAATCGGAGTATTCTGTAAATTTCTTCTCCCTGACCTAACAATTTTAACTCTGTTGAAAGTACCATCCACAGGTGTTCCATCTTTAAAAAGAGCAGTTACTGTATTTGCAGTTGTTTCAATTATCCATGCCGATGTAGAGCCTCCTGAAGTAAGTAAAGAAATCTCATCTCCTTGAGCAAATCTACTTGCTTGATTGGTAATTGCAGTTCCATTAGAGAAATTAGTCATATTAATAAATGAACCTACATTTAAGTATGCCTGCCCCATTCCATCATAATACCAATGAGCAGGATAGGTGAAGTTAAAAACCTGGTCGTTGAAGTCTGTTGTTGTCTGTGTTAAAAGAACAGAACCAGTTTCAGCATCATAAGCCAAGTTATTCGTTTCAACAACAGAACCAAGATCTGTCGCAACAGTTGATTTCAGTATACCTTTCCTTTCAATTATTTTAGTAAAGGTAGCACTTCTAAAAGCCGTTCTTTCAAAGCTTCCTGAACCTAATACCATTGGTAATAAAATGAATGGCATGGTATAATTCAAGTTTAAATTGATACTACCTGACTCCATATTAGAGGTGCTTTTTCTAAAATCAGCAAATGCTTCATAGGTTCTACCAACAACACTTTGAGAAATAGAGCCATCTTTTTTGATTGACTTAACTTCACTAATTAAGTGCTTAGCTGCACCACCATTTGTATAGATTGGTTCTGACTGATAGAAGTATTCAACTTTTGTAATAGGTTCTGATTGACCTACAGCATATACTTCTTGTGATTTAGGTTTACCATGCATGTCATTATTCTCTACAACAAAGCCTTGACTTGCGGACATTTCATCAACACTCATGCTAAAGAAAAGAAGGAATAATTTCATTTTACCTCTTTCTAAATTATGAATAGTTCGCTTTGTTATTGTAGGAAAGTCTTTTGCTGTGTAAAATTCATGAACAACTTTTCCTGTTGCTGTTCTAATTACTCCTTCTCTAGGGAGGTCTTTAATTGTTACCCTAGAATAGCCAACTCTTGGGCCTGGAAAGAATTGTTCACCGAATGGAGTTTCTTGATAGTTTCGACTATCAGGAGCTAACAAGTATTTAATATTATTCGCAATCGGCTGTCTCCAAACATTCTCATCGCCACCAATTTGAGGCTCATAAGAAGCAACACCACTAGATGTACCATCTTTTAAATTATAAGAATACTGTTGCCCATAATAAGACTCAGTAGAAGTTCCTGTCATTGCATCCCAAGCATCATACATTCTAATTTCTTTTACTCTACATCCACCACCTAATTTTCTTTTATTTGGATTCTTTAAGCGGAACCAGCTTTTATGAGTGACCAGTCTTACTCCAACTCCAGCATCCCAAAGTGGTCTATTGGGTCCTTTAATTAACTCTCCGAAAGAAGTAAAGGCACCTGCAAGTGCTGTTAAAATATCAAGTAAAGGCGGTCCATCTCCATCAATTTCAGATTGATTTGAAGGAGGAATAACCCTGGCTAAATGTAATCTTGCAAATTGAATTGCTGCAACAGAAATTGGATTATAAGCTACGGATCCATTATCTTTAAGAGTAGTAGGTTTTAATAAGATTTTACCAGCGGGTACTCCGTTATAAGTACCATCACTAATTGATGCAATTGATGCATAACCAGGAACAAAGTCATAATTATTGTCAGTAAAATCCATCAACGCTCTGAAATAGATTTGCTCTCCGGCTGCAGCATAATCAGAAGCTTGAGTGCCTGGTATTAACTCAAAATATAAAGCTGTATTTTTAGTTCCTCCACTACTAATTGTTTGAATAGGATTAGAAGCATCCTGTCCTTCTACCCCTATTATTTTAAACATTTCATTCGCA
>JAJRQP010000339.1 GCA_024280195.1 Bacteroidota bacterium
CGTAGAGTAAAAGTAGCGCTAGAAAAATTAAGTTAATGAACGTTGAAGCTATATTTGAAGAATTCACAAAAAAGAGAATAGTTGTTCTCGGAGATGTGATGATAGATGCTTACTTACGAGGTAAAGTGACTCGCGTAAGCCCAGAAGCACCTGTGCCAATAATTGAGCTTTCTAAAAGTGAAGATAGGTTAGGCGGTGCTGCAAATGTAGCATTGAATCTTCTAGCATTAGGAGCAACGCCCATTCTTTGTGCAATCATTGGAGAAGATGACGGTGGAGCAAAGTTTAATGAGTTATTAATCAAGCGAAAACTATCTGCAAAGGGAATTGTTCAATCTTCTCAACGAAAAACAACGATAAAAACACGAGTAATTGGCAATAATCAACATTTGTTGAGGATTGATGATGAAGATGTTAAAGCAATTAATTCGGCGCAAGAAAATGAAATTATTCAGAGAATTGACGACTTGATTTCTGATGGGATCGATGCCATTATAATGGAAGATTACAACAAAGGATTGTTGACACCTAGAGTTATTGAAGATGTTATTTCTTTGGCAAATAAAAACAACGTTGCCGTTACCGTTGATCCTAAGAAAGAAAATTTCTTTGCGTTTAAAAATGTTACTTTGTTCAAACCTAATTTAAAGGAATTAAAAGAAGGATTGAACTGTGATTTTGATTTCCCTGATGATAAGGTTGCTTTCGAAAAGGCAATTGAACTATTGGAAAGTAAATTAAACAACAAAATTAGTTTTGTTACGCTTTCAGAACACGGTGTTTTTATTAAAAAAGAGAATCAAAAAAATTATTTACCTGCACATATTCGAAATATTTCCGATGTTAGTGGAGCAGGGGATACGGTAATTTCAGTAGCTACACTTTGCTTGACCGCTGGACTTTCTCCAAAACATATTGCAGAAATTGCCAACTTATCTGGAGGACTTGTGTGCGAATACAGTGGTGTGGTTCCAATCGATAGAGAATTGTTAATCAGTGAAGTGAAAAAGATTGTTTGATTATGACTATCAAAGAAATTCGTGAAAAAATTAACTTGCTAATCTATGACAAGAAGAGAAAAGTTCTTGCTGGGTTAACAATCATGAATGTTATGGTGTCACTGGTCGCTCTTTGTACATTAGTCTATTACTACGGATTTCAATTAACAGATTTTTCAAAAGATATATGTTTTAAAATTTTAGAATTCAGTTTTGCATTCTACATCCTACGATTTTTAATTAAAGTCTTTTTTGATTTTCATCCACCAACTTTTATACGAAATAATTGGTTCGAAGCGTCTGTAATCGGATTCTTATTGATAGAAGGGATTTCATACAATTTCTTCGACACAATGATTATTGAACGATTCTTCATGTATCTTGGTTTTAAAGAATTTGGCGCTTTTTCAATGGTGTTCATTCAATTATTTATCTTCATTTTAATTCTCAATAGTTTATTTAAGCAAAGAAATTTTAAGCCTTGGATGAAGATTCATCCTGGTTGGTTGTTCACCATTTCTATTGGAATGATGACATTGATTGGAGGACTACTCTTAATGCTTCCAGAAATGTCAAGAATTGAGGGAGGAATGGGGTTCATTGATTCTCTATTCTTGTCTATGTCTTCTGTGAGTGTAACTGGTTTAAGTCCTGTTGATTTAGCAAGTGACTTGACATTTAAAGGACAGGTAATTGTTTTGATAATGATCAAGTTAGGAGGATTAAATACCATTGCTTTTGGAGCATTGATGTTGATTGTTGCCAAGTTTGGTGTGGGAATTAAATACCATGAAGTGATCGAAGACTTTGTGAATAAAGATTCTATTCTGAATGCGAAATCAATGCTTGCCAAAATAGTTCTCTGGGCAACTACGATTGAGATAATCGGGATTATTATTCTTTTTATAGGCTTTGGAGATGAAGGAGTATTTGCAGATTCAGGCAATCGGTTTTTTCAGGCAGTATTTCATGGAGTTTCGGGATTCAATAATGCTGGTCTGTCAACTTTGAGTGGGGGAGTCATGCATCCAGATGTTATTAATAATACCTTTGTGCATACAGTGATTATGATTCTCTTTTTCTTTGGAGGTTTCGGAATGATCTACATGTTCGATTTGTTTGAAATCAAACGACTAAGAGAAAGAATGAGTAAACCTTGGAAGACGATAGAATTTGGTACCAAAATTTCACTTTATTTTACTTTAGGGTTATTGATATTCGGGGCGTTGATTTTTATCATTTTTGAATGGAACAATACATTGAAAGATCACGGAACTTTAAGTGCAATTACAACTGCATTGTTTGAATCTATGACAACTAGAAATGCGGGATTCAATGTTGTTGACACAACGGCTTTAACATTGCCAGTTGTCATTGTTTTTCTATTTTTAATGTTCATTGGAGCATCTTCAGGTTCAGCAGGTGGTGGTATCAGAACTTCTACTTTTGCCATTATGTGGGCATCATTGATTTCTACGGTAAAAGGCAGAAAACACATTGAACTTTTTAAAAGAACAATTACCAATGATACCGTTTTAAAAGCGTACGCAATATTTTTATTCTTCGTAATCGGAAATATTTTCGGAACCTTTGCTTTGGCAATTACTGAATCAGATTTAATTGCCTCAGGACAATATACATTCCTTGATTTAGTCTTTGAACATGTTTCTGCAGCAAGTACTGTGGGACTTTCAACGGGGTTGACGGCTGATATGAGCCCCGCTGGAAAAATTGTTCTTATTGTTGCTATGTTTATTGGTCGTGTGGGAACATTAACATTGGCGTATTTAGTCGGAAAGAAAGTCATTAGTAAAAATTATAAATATCCAAAAGGCCATACGATGGTCGGTTAAGTTAGAATGGGAGAAAAGCAAGTAGTAAAACCGTATAACAAGAAAGAGGCGACTAAAAAAGAAGAGGTTGCGGAAATGTTCAATAATATTTCTAAGCGCTATGACTTTTTAAATCATTTCTTTTCAATGGGAATAGATAAGTTGTGGAGAAAAAAGTCCATAAAAGCATTGAGAGAAGTTGCTCCAAAGAGAATTTTGGATATCGCAACTGGAACGGGTGATTTTGCAATCGCTGCATTGAAATTAAATCCAAAAGAAGTAATTGGAGTTGATATTTCGCAAGGAATGTTAGACGTTGGTATTGCCAAAATGAAAAAGAAAGGGGTTGATGATGTCATAAAAATGCAATTGGGCGATTCTGAAGATCTTCCTTTCGAAGATGCTTATTTTGATGCATTGACAGTTGGTTTTGGGGTTCGTAATTATGAGAATCTAGAGAAAGGCTTAGGAGAAATGCTACGCGTTCTCAGAAAAGATGGAAAAGGAATTATATTAGAATTCTCTAAACCTAAAAACTTCCCCGTTAAACAGTTATTTGGATTTTATTCCAAGTACATCATTCCATTCTTCGGCAAGAAAGTATCCAAAGATGCCAGAGCTTATGAATATTTGCCAGAATCAGTTGCGGCATTTCCAGAGGGGGAAGCATTTATGGATATTATGAGAAAAGTAGGTTATCAAAATGTAACAGCAAAACGTGTCTCTGGTGGAATAGCAACAATTTATTCAGGTACTAAATAACAATATCACAGCAATCAATACGTTTTTATTCGCATGAAGCTATTAGCAAGCATATTTATTCTGATTTCATTCCTCTCTTTTTCTCAGAAAGAAAAGCCTAAGAATTACAGAAGATTTGATGAGAAAACCATTCACTTTGGTTTTATGCTAGGTGCGAACACTTCCAACTTTACCGTTTTTCAAGTGCCAGATGTTTATGCGAAATATGGACTGAAATCTATTTCTTCAAAATCAACGCCTGGAGGACAGGTAGGAATTGTCTCTACCTTGAAATTAGGAACGCCAGTTGTTCGTTTGCGATTAATTCCCACATTATCATTTCAAGAACGTGTACTCAATTATCAGTTTGACACATTAATTACAGGAAATAGCATCGAATTCAATGAAGAACGTATCGGTTCAACAAACATTGATATTCCATTAATGCTCCAATTCAGAACTTTAAGATTGAATAATTTTGCTTCCTACATTTTATTAGGCGGACAATATTCCGTTGATTTACAATCACAAGAGAATGCAAGTCAAGATTTCCTAGATCCTTTTCTGAAGATTAAAAAACACGATTTTCAAGCACAACTAGGAATTGGAGTCGAATTCTTTGCTCCTTATTTCAAATTTGGAATGGAAGTGAAATATTCTCACGGTCTTATTAACTCGTTTGTTCCAGAAAATACAATCATTGCTCAACCAATTGATCGATTATACAACAAAGTTTGGTGGTTTTCCATTATCTTTGAAGGATAATGGCAGAAACAATCCAATTCCAAGTAACACCTGAACAAGCAAAAGATCTTGTTTTCCTAAAGCAAAAGATTCGTAAAGAATTACGTTTAAACAATGATGACTTCACTTTCAAATGGAAGCGTCGTTCTATTGATGCGCGAAATAGAAACATTAAAATCAATTGCACATTTACAGTCTATTCTCCTGGAGAATCAGAAGGAAAACTGGATGAATTTATTGCTGAAAAAGAATTAAATGGCGAAGTTGCTATTGTTGGTTTTGGACCTGCAGGAATATTTGCAGCACTTCGAGCACTCGAAAAAGGATTAAAACCAATTGTTTTTGAAAGAGGTAAAGATGTCCGTTCTAGAAGACGTGATTTGGCAATTTTGAACAAAGAATCAATCGTCAATCCTGAATCCAATTATTGTTATGGAGAAGGAGGAGCAGGAACTTATTCTGACGGAAAACTTTACACGCGCTCTAAAAAAAGAGGTGATGTACAACGAGCGTTGGAGTGGTTCGTTCAATTTGGAGCTGACGAGGACATCCTTGTTGATGCACATCCTCATATTGGAACCAATAAATTGCCTCAGATTATTGTTGCAATGAGAGAAACAATCATTGAGAATGGAGGAGAGGTCCATTTTGATGCTAAGGTAACGGATTTCTTTTCGGAGAATGGACAAATTACAGGCTTAGAAATTAACAACGAAAAACAGTATTCTTTTAGTAACATTATTCTTGCTACAGGACACTCTGCGAGAGATATTTTTGATTTACTCCATGCAAAAAAATGGGAATTGAAAGCAAAACCATTTGCATTGGGAGTGAGAATAGAACACCCACAAGACCTCATTGATAAGATACAATACCGAGGAAGATTAAATGATGACTTCATTCCGCCAGCATCGTATTCACTTGTCGCACAGGTGAATGGGAGAGGGGTGTATTCTTTTTGCATGTGTCCAGGAGGAATAGTCGCTCCATGCGCAACATCTCCAGGAGAAGTGGTAACCAATGGGTGGTCACCTTCTAAAAGAAATAATCCATTTGCAAATTCAGGAATCGTAGTGAGTATTTCTCCCGATGATTTTGAAGATAAATCTCCGTTTGCTTGTTTGAATTTTCAGAAGGAAGTGGAACAAAAGTGTTGGGAGGCAGCCGGTAAAGAACAAAAAGTTCCTGCACAGCGCTTAATGGACTTTTTAGAAGACAGAGTTTCTTCAGATTTGCCCGTTAGTTCTTATCAGCCAGGAATGACTTCTTTAGACCTCAATGAAATTCTACCAGCTATTATTTCTAAAAACCTAAAAGTTGCTTTTAAAGCATTTGGAGAAAAGATGAAAGATTTTTTAACCAATGAAGCTGTGCTACATGCTCCAGAGTCAAGAACCTCTTCTCCCATCCAGATACCTAGAAATGAATTTTTACAACACCCAGATGTGAAGGGATTATTTCCTTGTGCAGAAGGAGCAGGTTATGCAGGGGGTATCATCTCAGCAGCAATCGATGGAATGAAATGTGTGGATCAGATTGTAGTTAAGAATTAATGCAACTAGCGAAGTATAGATGAATTCACTTTTTGGCATTGCCCCAAAAAGTTACCAAAAAAGTCTAGCGCTTCACAAATAACATCACCTTTCTAACTTTCTTTTCTTGAGTTAAAAGAACTCGTCGAAATGGCTCAAACAGCTTTTAACTCTTAATGAAAATTCAAGTTGAAATGTTCCGATGTTATTTCTAATGCGCTTTGGAAGAACTAAGATTTAGCTTCAGAGAAAGAAACTTCACTTTATCATTTTACATTTTATGTTCATTATTTTACATTAAAAAATAAAGTGCCTCTAATAATTAATCTCAATTCAAAAAAAAATCCCGCTCAAACTGAGCAGGATTTTTTTATTTTCATTCTTACCAGCTTATTTCACCAACTCCATTTCTTCAATTAAGTTAGTTGCACCGAAGCACTTATCAACCAACCATAAAGTATAACGAATATCCAATGAAATCGTACGTTGAATGTTTGGTTCAAAATAGATGTCACCAGACATTGCCTCCCAGTTACCATCGAATGCAGTACCAATCAAATGACCGTCTCCATTGATTACTGGAGAACCAGAGTTCCCACCTGTAATATCATTATTCGATAAGAAGTTAACTGTTAAGTTTCCATTCTTGTCAGCGTATTGACCGTAGTCTTTCTTTTGCCAAGTAGCTTTGATTTTCGGATGAACCACAAACTCAGGAACAGATGGATCTTCTTTTTGCATCACTCCGTCAATAGTTGTTACATAGTCATACGAAACTGCATCTTTTGGATC
>JAJRQP010000340.1 GCA_024280195.1 Bacteroidota bacterium
AGAGAATCCGGGAGTTTGTCTAGACAAGAATTCTACATCAATTCCTTCTTCTAGTTTGATTGGCTTTAAATGAACCGCAAAAATTTCTCTTCTTTCGTTTAAATCAGGCATGTCCACATAGATCTGTCTGTCAAATCGACCAGCTCTTGTTAATGCTGTGTCTAAGACATCTGCTCTATTAGTTGCTGCAAGAATAATCACTCCAGAGTTCGTTCCGAAACCATCCATTTCCGTAAGCAGTTGATTCAATGTGTTTTCTCTTTCGTCATTAGAACCAAGACCGTTATTTTTTCCTCTTGCACGACCGATTGCATCAATCTCATCAATGAAAATAATTGCAGGTGCTTTCTCTTTTGCTTGTTTGAATAAATCTCGAACTCGAGAAGCTCCAACTCCGACAAACATTTCTACGAAATCCGAACCTGATAAAGAGAAGAAAGGAACTTTAGCCTCACCAGCTACGGCTTTCGCTAATAAGGTCTTACCTGTTCCTGGAGGTCCTACTAGTAACGCTCCCTTAGGGATTTTCGCACCTAAATCAGTATATTTTTTAGAGTTCTTTAAGAATTCTACAATCTCTTGTACTTCTTCTTTTGCACCTTCTAGCCCTGCAACGTCATCAAAAGTAATATTGGTTGTTTTACCATTCTCATACAGCTTCGCTTTTGATTTTCCGATGTTGAAAATTTGACCGCCACCTCCGCCAGCTCCTCCACCCATGCGACGCATAACGAACATGAAAATAGCTAATAGAATGACGATTGGTAATAAGAAAGCAATCAATTGACCGATGTAATCAACCTCTTGGACAGGAACCATTTTTACAGGATTTTTTCCTTCAGCTTTGAGTTTTTCGTTGAGAACATTGACGCGTGAAGAAAATTCTCCTGCATCAAATATTTCAACAGAGAATTTTTGTTTACTACCCAATCTATTTCCTCTATTCAGCATTTCTTTCATTGCTGAATATTCTTCTTCTTCAGTGCTTTTGATAAATTTTGCACCTTCTCCATTCAATTTGAAATCAACCCTTACTTTATTGACCATTTTTACATCCTCAACAAAACCTTGTTCTGCTAAATCAATGAAAGTTTGCTCGTATTTTACAGGAACGTTTGCAGAGTTGTTTGTAAATAATGAGAAGCCAATTATTGCTAATCCTATAAATCCATAGATCCAATAAATGGAGAATGGATTGCCTTTTTTCTTTTTGTTATCAGCCATTGTGTTTTTTTATAATGTGTTTAGTGCAAGTTTGGAACATCTGTTCGTATTCCATCTGCCCATAAATCTTCTATGTCGTAGAATGTTCGCGTTTCTTTGTAGAAAACATGCGCAACAACGCTAATGTAATCCATAAGAATCCATTCACTGTTGTTTTTTCCTTCAATTCGGTATGGTTTTTCTCCAAGCGTTTCTCTTGTGTATTTTTCAACTGCAGAACAAATACCGTCCACTTGAGTTGATGAGTCACCTGAGCAAATCACAAAAAAATCGCAAACTGCGCTGTCAAGTTCTCTTAAATCTAAAACGACAATATCATTCGCTTTATTCTCTTGCATTCCTTCCACAATTGTATCGCATAATTGCTGCGATTCATTGTTCTCTATATTTTTATTCATGTAGTGTTTTTCGCTAGTACAAAACTAAGCTTTAATTTAAATAAAACAGTACTTTTACGTCTATCAACTGTTAAAAATAACCAATGAAAATAGGCAATAAAATAGTACGTTTAGCATCTGTCGATTCTACGAACAATTATATTGCCAATCTAGTAAAAGAGAGAGAAATTGCTTCGGGGACTGTTGTTTTGGCAGACGAGCAGTTTTCTGGCAAAGGACAAAGAGGTTCTGAATGGACTACTAACGCTGGTGAAAACCTCACTTTTTCATTTTTCTTAGATAACGTCAATCTGTCAGTAGAAAATCAGTTCGTTTTGACACAATTGGTTTCTCTAAGTTTGATTGAGTTGTTAGAAAAACTGGATGTAAAAGCTAAAATTAAATGGCCCAATGACATTTATATCGACAGTAAAAAAGTTGCCGGTGTACTTATTGAAAACCAATTGTCTTTTGGTCAAATAAAGAGTTCTATAATTGGAATTGGTTTAAATGTCAATCAAAAGGAATTCGAAGGTTTTAACGCGACGAGTTTGTTTTTGGAGAATGAAGTCCACCATTCTTTGATGGATATTCTTTTATCATTCATTGATTCCTTTAATAAGATTGCTAGTCAATATTCTTTGAATGCAACTTCCAGAATTAAAGAAGAATACTTGAAAAATCTTTACCTTTTTGAACAAGAGGTGTTTTTTGAAGATGATAATGGCAGATTTACAGGAAGAATATTTGACGTTCTACCTTCAGGAAAAATATTGATTGCTGTGAATGGTTTTGATAGAGAATACGATTTAAAAGAAATACGTTTCCTTTAAGAATAATACTCCTGTAATTTATCCGACATGTAGTTGAATAAATTTGTCAACGGTTTTTCGACCATCATTTTTAAGAACATATTAACCTCTCCATCAAAATGAATAAATCCTTCGGTTGTCTCATCTTGATGATTCAATTTGATCGTCAATCGAAAAGGGAAAGGCGATTTTTCTCCAGATTTCAAGAATAATTTTTCATTCCCTTCTATACCATCTTCTATCAATGATATAGTAATTCCACCTTGCACCTTAAAAGAACATTCTTCGTTTGTTGACTTAAAATCTGAGATATTATCTTGAGGCAATAAATGAATTAAATTATTGGCATCTTGTAAGAAGGCAATAATTGTTTCAGGAGTTGCTTTAACATTAACTTTTTCACTGTTGATTTTCATCTGTTCTCTATTTTAACCATTCTTTAGGATTTCTTCTCCAATTTTGCAACGATGAGAGTTCGCTTTCTGAAATGAGATTGTTAGATAAAGCCTTCTCCAACATTGTTTCATAATCTGTCAACGTTACATAAGGACATTCAGCTTCGGCAAAATTCTTGTGAGCTAAATCAAACCCATACGTGAATATTGCAATGAGCCCTTTTACATCTAGCTTAGCTTGACGCAATGCTTCAATTGCTTTTAAACTACTTCCTCCAGTTGAAATCAAATCTTCAATTACGACAACCTTTTGACCTTCTTCATAATAACCTTCAATTTGGTTGCCCATGCCGTGAGCTTTTGCTTCACTTCTGATATAAATGAAAGGTAATCCTAATTCTTGTGCAACTAAAGCACCTTGTGCAATTCCTCCGGTGGCAACTCCAGCAATAATATCTGGTTTTCCAAAATAATCAAGAACGCATTCAGCATAACCTTGACGAATGTAGGTTCTGATTTGTGGATAAGAAAGTGTTACTCGGTTGTCACAATAAATAGGAGAATTAATTCCTGATGCCCAAGTAAAGGGATTGTTAGGTTGTAATTTAATGGCCTTGATTTGTAACAGAAATTCTGCTACTTTTAAGGCTTTATCTTCATTTAAAATCATGGTTGCAAATGTACAAAGTTTTTATCGATCATAAACCAATTCTTTTTGTTAATCATTCAGAGTTTTCTGATAACTTCAATTCTATTGATGCTTTATCAATTGAGAAATTAGAAGATGATCTTTCTTCTGAAATGGAGTTGGTTTCATTGGACAGGCCTTTACAAATCCTTTGCCAAAACATAGAGAATGACTTTTTGCGATTGTTTGCAGATTTTTATTTGATTGAGGCTGCAGGAGGGGTTGTTAGAAATCAGAAAGGAATTTTAATGATTTTTAGAAATGGTTTGTGGGACATTCCAAAAGGTAAACTGGAGAAAGGGGAAGATGTAAAAACGGCTGCAATTCGTGAAGTAGAAGAGGAGTGTGGAATTGAACAACCTATTATTGAAGATTGGCTAGTTGATACTTATCATACTTATGTTTACAAAGGAAGGAAAGTGCTAAAAAAAACATTCTGGTATTCAATGAAGTATAATGGAATTGAAAAGTTAATACCGCAAATTGAAGAAGGAATTACAGATGTGAAATGGATGTCAGCAAAAGAGTTCTTGCATGTAAGAGGTAAAACCTACGGTTCAATCAATGAAGTAATTGATGTTTACGCAGAACGTTTTTTATTAGGGTCGTAAAGAATTAATGCAATCCCTAAGATACCTAAGTAAGCCATAATACGATAACGAACAATTGCTCCTAAAACAGGAGTAACCCACCCAATTAATAACGCTAGTAGGAAAATAAACAAACAAGTAGAATAGATGATTGCTTTTTCTTTACGACTGAGTTTTTTACGCTTGATAATCGCATAGAATAAAAAACCAAAGAGTAGAATGGTTTCAATTATTGCAGGATGCTTCAGCCAACCACCAGGGTCAAAAGGAACAGGTCTAAAAAGAGCGTTTGTAACAGCTTCGGGAATGTTTTTGATTAGTTGAATGCCACTGTTGTCAATTGGTGTCGTTTCGATGTATCCTTCACTGTATGTTCGTTCAAAATAAATTTTCCGCTTTTTAGTACTCGGTTTTAAATGAATAGGAATAGGTTGTTCAATGCTTCCGTGTTGAAGAATCATTGCATCGACTTCCTTAATTACTTTGATAGAATCTCCTGTTTTCTCTATAGAAGAATATTGCTGAGGGCTGAAGAAAATGAAATTGGTATCTGTATCTATATGGATTCCTCCTTTGGAAATGTTCACAAAATCAAATTGCTTTCTAGAAAGTAATTGGACAAAATTGTTTGCTTTATTTTGAAATAGAAAAACGGTTGCTAAAAATAAAACAAGATAAATCGAGCTTGCAAAAAGTAATTGGTAGCGTGAAAAGGATTGATACAGGAAGTAAAAGCCTACTGCGATTAATGATAGAATTAAAATGTAGGGTTTAAATCCTGCTAAGAGAATTAAACCTATGAGAAATAGAATCGCTTTCTTCTTACGAGAATCGTCATAAAGTAAGGTTCTTAAAATTAGTGAGAACCCTAAAATCATCATTGGTTCTTTTAAGATGCTGGCCGACCAAAAGGTTAGACTAGGTAATAATATCAAGAACCAAAAAAGCTGCTTAGGTGGTATGGAAACGTATTTTTTAAGTGCTAGGAAGATGTTATTAGTAGAAAATACAGAAATAAAGCTCATTACTAAAATGTGAATATAAACACTATTGAAACTAAAGAAGTGAATGATGCTGTGAACTCTTAAAATATTTCGGTTGTCATTGAGTATCGTTTGAGTTCCCGCTGACCAGTGCGAAGTTGAGGAAAGATATTTGTCAATCAAAGCGACAGAATTATCAATACCGAAGAAAAATTTAAAATAATCGCCAGGAGATTGATAGAAAACATCATTCAACACCTTACTTTCTCGCATGAATTGTTCTGCGTCCGCGCTGAGTGTCCCTTCTCCATAATACAAAGTGTAAATGGATAAAAAAACAATTCCACTAATCACTTTGGTTAAAAATGAAATGGAAGAATAATAATTTGGTAAACCTTCCATATGGAAGACACGAGAATACCTTAAGAGCAAAAACAGAAAAATAAAAAATACAATAGGATAAATAATCATTTTTAGTGCTCGCTTTCTTTTTTCTATGTCAGTTTGACTATAATCTACGCCACTTTGTCATAAAACACCTGATGGCATAGAGATTGACTTCAAAGAAACCAAAAATAAATAGATAAAAATGAAAACAGGTAAAATTAATGTACAAACGGAAAATATATTTCCAATCATTAAGAAATTCTTGTATTCTGATCACGAGATTTTCTTACGTGAATTAGTTTCAAATGCAGTGGATGCTTCTCAAAAATTGAAGTTCTTTGCTAAGAATGGTGAATTCAAAGGAGAACTAGGAGAGTTGAAGGTAGATGTAATTCTGGATTCTTCAGAGAATACACTTACGATACGAGATTTTGGAATCGGAATGACAGAAGAAGAGGTTGATAAGTACATCAATCAAATTGCTTTTTCTGGAGCGGAAGAATTTGTAGAAAAATATAAAGGTAAAGAAGGAGCAGAACAAATCATTGGTCATTTTGGGCTTGGATTTTACTCTTCTTTCATGGTGGCTGATAAAGTTCAAATTAGATCTCTTTCTCATAAAGATGGCTCTAAAGCAATTCAATGGGAGAGCAATGGTTCACCAGAATTTACGCTTGAAGAAATTGAAAAAGATACGGTTGGAACCGATATTGTTTTACATATTTCTGAAGAATCAAAAGAGTTTTAGAAAAAGCAAGAGTTCAAGGGGTTTTAGATAAGTATTGCAAGTTTTTGCCAATTCCTGTGTTTTTTGGAACTACAACAGAATACATAGACGATCCGAAAGGAGAGAAGGATGAGAATGATAAGGTAAAAAGAGTTGCCATTGACGTTCCTAATCAGGTGAATAATGTAGCTCCAGCTTGGACAAAGAAACCAGCTGATTTAT
>JAJRQP010000341.1 GCA_024280195.1 Bacteroidota bacterium
CATCTGGAACTATTTTCAAATCTTGCTTTTGCCCTGTTAATAAATCATTCTCTTTCCAAAAGACAGCAACCTGCTCTGCCAACTCCTCTTCAACTGGAGCCTCATAATAAACCGTTAATTTGTCCCCTATGACACTATTCCCGTTCTCCGAAGAACAAGATGAAATAAGAATAACGAGAAGGATAAAAAGTCCGTTTTTCAAGATGGTTGATTTGAGTCACGAAGATACTTAGTAATTCTCAATTAATAATTAATAATTAATAATTAATATCTTGCCTCTCTAAAACGAGCATATGAATAGAAGTCTGAAGAATGAAACTTATACAGGAGCAACTAACAGAAAAAGTCTTTATGACCTACAGGTTCCACTCAATTGGAATAACAAACTCATCATCTTCATTCATGGATATATGGGGTACAAAGACTGGGGATGCTGGAATTTAGTTTCAGATTTCTTTACCAATGAGAATTATGGCTTTTTGAAGTACAATGTCAGTCATAATGGAGGGACAATTGAGAATTCAATTGATTTTTCAGATTTAGATGCGTTTAGCGAGAATAACTACAGCAAAGAGATTGAAGATTTTGAAGCAATTTTGGATCTTATTAAAAAAGATTTTGAATCGATGCCAGAAATCTACATCATTGGTCATTCCCGAGGTGGTGGAATTGCACTGTTGCAATCTCAGAATGATGTCGTAGCCAGAATCGTTAGTTGGGCAGGAATTGCATCCATTCCTACTCGATTTCCTTCCGGAAAAGAATTGGAAGCATGGGGGAAAAACGGTTATTACATTCGTGAGAATGGGAGAACGAAACAGCAAATGCCTCACAGTTATTCTCAATACGAGGACTTCATGGCGAACAAAAACCGGTTGGATATTGAGGACTATTGCAAGAATTCTAACAAACCAACTTTGGTGATTCATGGTAATGAAGACGCTTCCGTTAAAATAAAAGAAGGAGAACAAATTGCATCGTGGGTAAAATCACAGCTCATCCCGATTGCTGGTGCACAGCACACTTTCGGAGCATCGCAACCTTGGGAAAAAGAAACCTTGCCCGAAGAATTAGAGGTTGTTTGCAAGTTGACTTTGCAATTTTTCAATCTTGACTTTAAACAGAAAAACGATTCTTATGCAGAAAAAATGAGCATGATGGCAGAATTGGTAAAATTGGCACGAGCAGATGAAGAAGTTCGGACAGAAGAAATTCAGTTTTTATCTGCCATTGCAATAGATTTAGGAATTACTGATGCTGATTTACAAACATTGGTCAACCGACATATCGAGTTTGTGGTTCCACGAGATGATGCAAACAGAATTTTACAATTTCAACGATTGGTTTTATTGCTATTTGTCGATTTTAAGATCAGCGAGAAGGAAGTAATTGCTTTAAAAACAGTTGGAATGAAATTGGGATTATCCCCAGATGCTATTGATAATGTGTTAAAGGAAATGGACCAGAATGGTGGGAAGGCATTGGATATTGAAGAATTAAAAGGAATCTTTGGGGCTAGTTTGAATTAATTACTTTACTTTTTTTCATTGATAAAAAAAGTAAACAAAAAAAATCTAGCGCTGGTATAACCTTTCCACTAATCTAAACAATATTCCGCAAATTCGAAGAACTCTCCGTCAAAAAAGACGGATCAAACAACTCCGAATTTAAGCTTCATTTTTGTTTGATTAGTAAGAAAAGAACATACAATGCACAGTGCTTCGAAGAAAGAGATCTTTTTTTTAAGAAACGAATCTATTGAACAAATCTACCCCTCTCTTCTTTGTTTGGTGCATAACAATACCCATTTGATATACGATATCTGCGTTTTGCAATGAAATTGTAAACAAAATCACGAATAAATCGGGGGACAATAATCATTCCTTGCAACCAAGATTGCGGAAAGGAAAAATGCTTACTCAATTTTATGGCTGCAGTAGATTTTGCAAATAGTTGCTCATTCTCCAAGAAATAAAAGGTGCTTAAATCGGGGGTATTCCAATTTCTTTCTGCGAAAAGTTTTTGAGTAAAATCAGATTGAATGGATGCAAATTGAATGGACTTTGTTTGATCATTCTTCAGAATAAAAGCAACAGAACGATTGCAAAACCCACAATCTCCATCGTAAAAAACAATCTTTGCCTTTTTAAAATCCATTGCTTCAAAAATACGGAAATGAATCGGTTATTTTTCATAAGATTGCTAACTTTACCATTCTAAAATTAAATCTAGAAATATGAAAAACGTAGCAGTTATAGGAGCAGGAACGATGGGGAATGGTATCGCGCATACATTCGCTCAATTTGGATATAAAGTTTCATTGATTGACATTGCACAAGCATCTTTGGATAAAGGTATGGCAACAATCACAAAAAACTTGGATAGACAAGTTGCCAAAGAGAAGATTTCTGAAGCTGATAAAAACGCTACGTTGGCAAATATTACCACATTTACAGATACCAAAGCTGGAGTTCAAGGTGTTGATTTAGTCGTTGAAGCAGCCACTGAAAATATGGACTTGAAAATGAAGATTTTCAAAAACTTGGATGAAGTTACTGATGCAAATGTCATTCTTGCAACAAATACATCTTCCATTTCTATCACGAAAATTGCTGCTGTGACTTCTCGTCCAGATAAAGTAATAGGGATGCACTTTATGAATCCTGTTCCAATAATGAAGTTGATTGAAATCATTCGTGGATACTCAACTTCTGATGAGGTGACTGATTTAATCATGGAAACTTCTCGAAAACTGAACAAAGTTCCCGTTGAAGTAAATGATTACCCAGGATTTGTTGCGAATAGAATCTTAATGCCAATGATTAACGAAGCAATCATTACCTTAAACGAAGGCGTTGCGGGTGTTGAAGAAATTGATACAGTAATGAAACTCGGTATGGCGCATCCAATGGGTCCTTTGCAATTAGCAGATTTTATTGGTTTAGATGTTTGTTTGGCAATTATGAATGTACTTTACGAAGGTTTAGG
>JAJRQP010000342.1 GCA_024280195.1 Bacteroidota bacterium
ATTTAGTGGAGCATCGAGAAACGAAACAGAAAGCCGTTCTAAAGAACATTATTAAAGACGAGAATAAGCAGCACATACATGAACGTTTGATTGCAGAAGCGAGTTTTTCTTTTGATGAAATTGGATTACCAAAAGTTTTGAAATTAGAAGAGCACCCTGATGAAGTTTTCCTTCTACTTGATTACAAACCTGGAAAAACAGTCGATGAATATTGGAATACTCTAAAAAGAAGAGAAAAACTTCCATTTATTGGTCAATTAATGGAAAAGATGCAAACACTTTTTGAAACTCTTGAAAAGCAAAACATCGTTCATTGTGACATCAAGCCTAGCAATATTCTCATAGAGAAAAAAGAAGATTCTTTTACTGTTTATCTAATAGATTTTGGATTGTCTTTAAGAACAAATCAAGTCCCTGATAGAAAATTGCTCTTTCCTCTAGGATATGCTGCACCTGAGTTGCTACTTAACCATTTAGACATTGTAAATCGACTGACGGATCAATTTTCTCTCGGTGTTTTAATTTGGAGGTTGTATGTTGGCAGGTTGCCATTAACGCATCCAAATCCTAGTATTTTCACTAATTTACAATTAACGCATCCGTTACCAGAGCATTCTTCTGTACCTAGAAAAGTGTTTAAGGTACTCAAAAAAATGACGTGTAAACATCGATTTGAATTGCCTCCAAATAAAATGGAGAAGCCAAAGGTTAAAGAAAAATTAGCTGAAGCAATGACGAAACGTTATTCTTCTTTTGAAGAAATCACATTAGTGTTTCAAAGTATCAAACCTATTTTCTACCAAATTAGGTCACGGCGGTAACCGATGTTGAAATTAAAAATTAAAGGACTGTATAATTGACCTGTTATAGTTGGAGAACTTGGCTGACCAAAAAGTAAATAGTTTAAATTCAAATCAAAATACATCGTTCCTAATCTCGGAAAAGTGTATTTCACACCTCCACCTAATCCTACTCCAATTCCAAAAATACTTCCATCAATTCGAGAATTTTCATCAATTTTATAAGCTGATTCATCAAAAGATTGATAATTACCTTTCACCTTACTAAAAATAATCATAATGTTACTTCCTCCAAAAGCAGCCCATCCAAAATCAAATCCATTACCCAAATAGTAACGTGTTCCTCCTTCCAATATATTGTAATTCATAGAAGGTAATGCTCCTATAGATTGAGAAAAAAGACCAGAAGTTGGATCTTTTGGATTAATCCAAACATAACCTTCATTAGCAAAAAGTGAATCTTTAACCGATTGCTTAAAATGATGCGTAAAGCGACCATAAATTGTCACCTGATCATCACGAGGCACTTCAATTCCAACATGAAACCCACCCCACGGCTTGACATCACGCTTAAAACCACTTAGCATACTTGGTCCAACCGTAATACTCACCTGTGCGAAAGAAGCACTTCCTATCAATACCAATAAAGCAACTAATACATTTCTCATATTTCCATCCATTTAGGTTTTTCTTTTGCAATCTCAGCAAAAACCGGGCAACTTTCGACATGTGCTCCTTTTAAGTAACCTGTACTCATTAAAAACTCATTGACAATTTCACCTCCTACAAATTTAAACGTTTTTTTGAACAATTTAGTCCATTCATCACGAGATAAAGGATGATTATTGTTTAACCACTGCTTAAAGCTACCAAATTCTTTTTGCAATACCAAAATTTGTTGTGCATTATGAATGGCTGCATTTACTTTTAATTTATTTCGAATGATACCTGCATCACTCAATAAACGCGCCCTATCTTCTTCTTGATAATTGGCAATCGCATCAATATTAAAGTTGGAATACGCCATTATAAAATTCGCTTCTTTGTTCAGAATCGTTTCCCAAGAAAGCCCTGCTTGATTAATTTCTAGAATCAACCTCCCAAACAAAGCATTGTCATCTTCTAATGGGAATCCGTACGATTTATTATGGTAGTCAACATGAACCTGTTTTGCTCCCTCTTGCTCACAATATTCACAATAACTCATTCTTCTATTCCTAATTTATTTTCTAGATGGGTGATTAATTCTTCCACATCATTAAAGCTATTTAACTTCGCTTTATCAACAAACAATTCAAGAGAATCATTTCTTTTGACTAAGATAGCTGGAAATTCGAAATCATGTTCAAAATTCTCTTTAAATTTATTACTATAATAAAACGATAAGGGGATATTTGATCGTACTTTAAATGCTTTCCACATTAATCTTTCTCCTAAATTCGTGTGAGTTAAATTACACAAAACACATTTATAAGTAGATGGTCGCAACACTTTATGAGCAAAACCTATCACTCGACTTAACGCACTTGAATTTTCATTGTAGATAAAAAGTAATTCCATGGTCGCTTTTTTGAACAATTATTTGACGATAAATAAGTTTTTTCATTACAAGTAGTTTATGTATATTTAGACAACCAAAAAATATTCTCTTATGAAAAAAGCAATTCTACTGTTATTTATATCATCTATGATATTATCCTGTAAAACAGAAGTTCCCGAAGAAGTCAGTCCTGATGAAATCATCGAAACCAAACATGAAATTGCTCCTGAAGAACCAAAAGAAGAAGAGATTCAATTTAACTTTTTAGAAGATTATGCAACTCTCAGCAATAGAGATGAATTAGTTGAAGCATTTGGAGAAGTAAACCTTTCTGACTACATATTAATGCTTGCTGAAGGTACCGTTAAAAAGAACGCAACAAAAGTGGTTAATCCTAAAAACTGGCATCACATTATTTATGTATGGGACGATGAAACCAACGAAACAGAATCAGTTGAAGCAGGTTACTACATGTGGTCAAGTGTTGGAGAAATTAAAGGTTCACAAAGAGTTGAATCAAAGAATGGGCTTTATACCGGCATGCTATTAGAAGATTTCGTCTCTTGGAATGGAGCAGATATTGAATTTGCAGGTTTTGGATGGGATTATGCTGGAAATGTATTCCCTGACCAAGATGGACAACTTGCTGATTCTAAAATTGATGTAACATTAATTAATAAGCAAGAAAAATACGATGGTTTTGATTTTATGATTGGAGACATTGTCCTTAATTCTGCAGAATCTCGTTTAAAAGAAGCGCCTGTTGTGATTGAAACTTTAACTTTGAGCCTCATTAACGAAGAAGAATAAATGTCAGTATATTCATTTAACGGGTTTATTCCTGTTGTCAAAGAAAGTAGTTTTATTCACCCAAAGGCAAGCGTTACCGGTAATGTAATTATCGGAGAGGATGTTTATATTGGTCCTGGAGCAGCGATAAGAGCTGACTGGGGACAAATTATCATAGAAGATGGTTGCAATGTGCAAGAAAACTGTACTATTCACATGTTTCCTGGAACAACGGTGA
>JAJRQP010000343.1 GCA_024280195.1 Bacteroidota bacterium
ACATTCCAAGATACATCGTTATCGGGAAAGATTTTAAGGTGATCGATTCTGATGGTCCTCGTCCTTCTTCTGGAGATTTAGAAGTGATGATTAAGAAGTTGAAATAAAAAGAGATACATACTCGTAGAATAAAGAAACAACAAGGAAGTATCCTTGCTGTTTTTCTATTATAAAATATCAATAAAGAAACTAAAAGAAATATCAGGACTGTTTACTAACGAAACATGCCGTCAATTGATTTGACATCTTATTCTAGATAATGTTAGTCGAGTTACAAATCAACATCTTACAAAAGACGGACTTTTATTTATACAATTTCCATCTTCTTTAACAAAAAGGATGCATTCATATTTTGACAAATACCATCTTTAAAGGTATAGTCAAAGAATAATTCACCATCAACGATTTCCGCATCGAAGTAATGGTTCTTCACTTGTGGCAATGATTCAGAGAGTGTGCAAAGACTTAAATCATGTGTTGCAACAATTCCTGTTGAGTGAGAACGAACTAATTTCTCAATGAATTTTTTAGAACCTTCCGCTTTGTCTTTAGAGTTGGTTCCTTTGAGTATTTCATCCAGAATAATGAAGTACTTATCTGTCTTAATTTGATCGACGATGAACTTTAAACGTTTCAATTCTGAGAAAAAATAAGATTCATCATTTTGTAGAGAATCAGAAGTTCGCATACTTGATATTAGTTTTATAGGTTGATAAGAGAATGTCTTTGCTTGAACAGGTAATCCGCAATTTGCCATCACGATATTCAGCGCCACTGTTCGCAAAAATGTGCTTTTCCCAGCCATATTTGCTCCAGTCACAATAAAAAATTCTTCAGGTAGAATAGTAATATCGTTGCTAACTAATTTGTTTTGATTAAGAAGAGGATGGCCTAATTTACGGGCTTTAATATTTGCATTTTCGTTAGAAATAGTAGGATAAATAGCTTCTTCGTGATTGAAAGCATAGTTTCCCATCGAATTCATTGCATCGAAAAATTCTATAACTTCAAACCACTGTTGAACAGTATCTTTAAAATCCATCAGCCATTTTTCTACTCGGTAAGCAGAAAGTACATCCCAAAGTAGGAAGCCATTAAATGGTATTGCTAATAAAAAATTATTTCGTTGAGCTAATTGATCGATTGCTTTGGTATAATTCTCTAATAACGAGGAAGCTTTTATTCCATCAGTTTTTATTCTTTGTTGTTGTCGTTTTAATGGTTCACTAGAGAATGTTTCGGTCTCAATCGCTTCTAGTAATTTCGCATACTGACGAAAAGTTTCTTGCATTTTACTGGCGTCATTAAACAAAGAAGTTATTCGCTTAACGTACTTCATTGTTATCGCTAACCCAACTAAGAACCAAAGGAGCAAATGAATTCCTTTAATGATATCAACAAAATAAAGCGCAATCATAATTAAAGATATTGCAGAAAAAATGTACGGAACAAATGCAAATAAATTAGGAATGAATACTTGATTGTGCTTCATCCAATCTAACATTCCTTTCGTTTCTCTTTCTGTCTCTACTTCTTGAGCTGTTACCTGAAAGTGTTGTCTCCAATCGGCTTTGTTAGCCAATTCTTGAATAATAAGTTGTTTGTTTTCAATGTTCTCGATGTCGTTAGAGTTGAGCCATTGTGCAAGAAGTTTAGCACCATTGTCTGTTTCCGTTCTAGAAATATGTTGATACAAAGAGCCTTCACCAAATAAATCTATATCTTGATTATAGTAATGATCTTCATAAATGAATTGCTTTCCTGTTTTGATGTCAGAAAAATCACCTTGAAGCACGTTGATTTCAGTCTCATTGATTTTAACATAACGCTTGTAATAATTCAATTGATTCTTAGTGTCGGTAAACTTGGAAACAAAGAGTAAGAACAAAGCGATTCCAGAAGCAATGGTAATGGCAACACTAGCAAAAGAATCGCGCAACAAATAGGAGATAAGAATGACTACTAAAAAAATAGCAAGTCGCAACATGGAGAACTTAAACAAAATCTTTTTGAGACGTGCTAATTCTGTTTTTCCTTTTAAGATGTTGGATGTGTAAAATTGAGTTGCTTGCATGCGACGAAGTTAGTGGTTTTTCAGAGATATGTTTTTGGTAATCTAAAGAACTTATAATAACATCCCTACATCTCCCCTTCCAAATACTTAGCAGTAAACGAAACGTCTTTACTTTTCTTTACAATGTTTTCTGGTGTACCTGAGCAAACAATCTCACCACCGTATTTCCCTCCTTCTGGACCAATGTCGACAATGTAATCTGCCACTTTGATAATATCGAGGTTATGCTCAATCACCAAGACCGTATTTCCTTCATCAACCAATTTTTGAAGAACAAGCAGCAACATTTTAATGTCCTCAAAATGCAAACCTGTTGATGGTTCATCGAGAATGTACATCGTGTTTCCTGTACCTTTTTTAGATAATTCTGCAGAAAGTTTAATTCGTTGTGCTTCTCCTCCTGATAAAGTTGTGGAAGGTTGACCTAGTTTGACATAACCCAAACCAACAGACACCAATGTTGAAAGTATTCTATGAATCTTTGGAACACTTGCAAAGAACACTGAAGCAGACTCAATAGTCATTTCAAGGACATCACTGATTGATTTCCCCTTGAACCGAACCTCCAATGTTTCACGATTGTATCTTTTTCCATTACAGGTTTCGCATTCTACCAAAACATCTGGCAAGAAATTCATCTCAACGACTTTCATTCCACCACCTTTGCAGGTTTCACATCTTCCCCCAACTACATTGAAAGAAAAGCGTCCAGGCTTGTATCCTCTAATTTGCGCTTCTGGTAAACTGGCAAAAATGCTTCTAATTTCATCGAACATTTTGGTGTATGTCGAAGGGTTGGAACGAGGTGTTCTACCGATAGGACTTTGATCAATTTCAATGACTTTATCCAAATGTTGCATTCCAGAAATAGACTTATAAGGCAACGGTTTTTTTACGCCGTGATAGATTTCTTTCAACAAAATGGGATACAAAGTCTGATTAATCAACGATGATTTCCCACTTCCTGAAACGCCTGTTACGCAGGTCATTGTCCCTAATGGAATCGTCAAGTTTACATTCTGTAAATTGCGTCCAGTTGCACCTTTCAAAATCAACTTCTTGCCGTTTCCTTTTCTACGTTTCTTTGGGATTTCAATCTTTCTTTTTCCCGTTAAATATTGATTGGTCAATGAATTTTCATTCTGCAATTGCCCAATTGGTGACGCATTCACAATCTCTCCGCCATTCTTTCCTGCACCCGGTCCTAAATCGACTACAAAATCAGCTGCCTCAATCATTTCTTTGTCGTGTTCGACTACTATCACTGAGTTTCCCGTATCTCGTAAACGTTTTAGTGATTTTATCAAACGAGAATTATCTCGCTGATGCAGACCAATTGAAGGTTCATCTAGAATGTATAAAACATTGATGAGCTCACTCCCAATCTGTGTTGCTAAACGAATACGCTGTGCCTCTCCTCCTGATAAGGTTTTTGCAGAACGATGGAGCGAAAGGTAGGTTAATCCAACCTCTACAATAAACCCTAATCGAGCATTGATTTCTTTGAGAATTTCAACTGCAATTTTTTGTTGCCTCTTATCTAATTTAGCTTCCACACTTTTGAACCATTCTGCCAATTCAGCAATGTCCATTGTTGCTAATTCTCCAATATTTTTTCCGTCAATTTTAAAGAAATGTGCTTCTTTTTTTATCCTTGTTCCTTTACATGTTGGACACACGTTCTTATTCATAAAACTTTGCGCCCATCGCTGAATCGCTGCTGAACTTTCTTCCGAATGGCGCGAAATAAAAGGAATGACTCCTTCAAAAACGACTGTTTTAGATTTTTGAGAACGTTCTACCCCTTCGTTTCCATTAAGAACAACGTCCAGCACAGATTCTTCAATATCTTTTAGCGGTGTTGTTAATGAATAATCTTCTTGCGACAAATAAGCATCCAAACGTTCAAAGATCCACTTGCGTTTGTATTCTCCCAAAGGTGCTAATCCTCCTTTTTTAATAGATTTAGAAGCATCTGGAATAATCTTATCCATGTCTACTTCTGACACTTCTCCTAATCCGCTACACGTTCTGCAAGAACCATAGGGAGAATTGAAAGAGAACAAATTAGGTTCTGGTTCGGGATAACTAATTCCTGTTGTTGGGCACATCAATGAGCGGCTAAAATGACGGACTTCATCTGTTTCAAAATCCATAATCATCATCGATTTATCTCCGTGTTTCATTGCTGTAACAACATCGTCGTAAATGCGTTTTCTATCTTTTTTTGAAACAGTCAATCGGTCTATCACAATCTCAATGTCGTGAATTTTATACCGATCGGTTCGCATTCCCTTCTCAATGTCTTTTAATTCACCATCGATACGAACTTTGGTGAAACCCATCTTAAGAATTTGCTCAAACAATTCTCGATAATGCCCTTTTCTACCTTTTATTTTAGGAGAAAGAACGCTGATTTTCTTGCCCTCATATTGCTCGATAATTAAATCAACAATTTGGTCGTCAGAATACTTAACCATTGCTTCTCCCGTGTTAAAAGAATAGGCAGTTCCAACTCTTGCGAAAAGCAATCGCATGAAATCATAGATTTCTGTAATCGTTCCAACGGTAGATCTTGGTGAACGAGAAACTGTTTTTTGTTCAATAGAAATCACAGGGCTTAAGCCTTCAATTTTATCGACATCAGGTCGTTCGAGACCACCTAAAAACTGTCTTGCATAAGAAGAAAAAGTTTCAATGTATCTTCTTTGACCTTCTGCAAAGATGGTATCAAAAGCAAGCGATGATTTACCACTTCCACTCAATCCTGTGAAAACAACTAGTTCGTTTCTAGGGATTTTTATATCAATGTTCTTTAAGTTATGAACGCGTGCACCGTAAACTTCTATGTAGGTTTTTTTTGCCATTATTTCGGCAATTGGATTTTGTATTCTGCTCCTCGATAAGTCAACTTTGAACCAATTATCCACGTATTCAACAATCGCAACATTCGATAGGTTGAGCCATTTTCTTTTGCCCACTCTGCGAGGTTGGGAATGGAAGATTTTACAATGATTGTTCGTGTTTCAATCGGTTCGTACAGTTCAAATTCTTCTGGATAAAAACCATACGCTTCCGGATTTTCCATCACAATTTTTAATGCAATGATTCTAAA
>JAJRQP010000344.1 GCA_024280195.1 Bacteroidota bacterium
ATATACTTCTTAACTTGCTGTCCGTCAATTCGGGGGAGGTTTAGGTGTAAGTCTGGCAAAGTTTAGAGACTTAAATGGAGATTCTAAATTTTATAAATGTTTATGTAAATAAGGAGAGTAAAAACATGATTATTATCCTGCTTGCTTTAGGCATTCCTTTAATTACGCTTATAGCTTTTGCGTTTATAAAACGAAAAAGATGGTTAACTGTATGTACTATCCTAGTATTGCAATTTACTATTTTTCTACGTGAAGACGATTTAAGAGAATATGCTAGACAAATCATTTGGGAAAAAGGACAGCAAAGTTTAACAAACATTGACATATATCGAAGTGGTGTATTTGATCTACTTGATTATTCTAAAATTACAAGTATATATGTTTATCTTGTTTTACTTATAATACTGATACTCTGTTATCGTGGCTTCAAAGAATCTAATACTAATACAAAGATAGAATCTTAAAAGATTCTATCTTTTGTTATTGTTGATATTGAAATACCAATTCTCTTTACAACGTTTAGAAAGTTAAATGAAGATTCAAAGTTCTTTAAATGCCTTTGTAAATAGAGGAAAGAATCATGTCAAATATTACAGGAAATATTTTTTTTATCTTTATAGTAATAGCAGTACTAGTGCTTTATCTTACGGCATTTATTAATAAGAATAAATGGTTAAGAATAGTTACAGTAATAGTTTTAAACCTATGTATAGTTATACGAGAATACAGCATTTATTACTTTGTTCGAAATTACAATTTTACAAATAAAGTTTCTGAAGAATTCTCTAATGGTGCTCATTTTGTAGTCGATTATTGTTATGTATCTTCAATTCCTATACTGATAGCACTTCTTTTTATAACAATTCTCTGTATCCGAGGTTTTAAACAAACAGATAAAATAGTTATAAAGGCAGAATCTGAATAAGTTCTGCCTGACATTTCATATTCCTAAATATCGTAATACAGTTCAAACTCATGAGGTGTTGGACGGACTCGAATATCGGCAACCTCTACCCGTTTTAGTTTTATCCAATTCTCTATTAAATCCTTTGTAAAGACACCACCCTCTAAAAGATAGTCATAATCATCTTCAAGAGCATTCAACGATTTGTTTAGCGATGTAGGAAGTTGATGAATCTTGGCGAGTTCTTCTTGTGGCATTTTATCTAAATTTTTATCCAACCGTGGACCAGGTTCAATTTTATTTTTGATACCATCTATCCCTGCCATCAGAAGTGCCGCATAAGCAAGATACGGATTCATCGTGCCATCTGGAGGTCTAAATTCAAAACGCATCATCTTCGGGTCACGTTGATAACCCGGAATACGAATACAAGCAGTACGGTTACCAACTGAATATGTTCCCGCAACTGGTGCTTCAAAACCAGGGACTAATCGTTTGAAAGAATTTGTTGATGGATTGGTAAAGGCAAGTAGTGAATCAACATGTTTTAAAATCCCTCCAATATAATACAAACCAATTTTTGAAAAACGTGCGGGACCATTCTTGTCATAGAAAACCGAACCTTTGGAGTCAGCAAGATACTGATGAACATGTAGCCCTGAACCTGGCTCATTAAAAAGTGGCTTTGGCATAAAGGTCGCTGATTTATTTTGTTGATAACAGAAATTTTTAATAAAGTATTTTACCATCATACTTTTATCAGCCATCCCCAAAAGAGTGTCAAACTTAATTTCAATCTCATGTTGCCCAGCTGCTCCGACTTCATGGTGATGGTATTTTAAATCAATGCCAACATCGGCAAGCATTGAGGCAATCTCCGAACGAAGATTAAACGACCTGTCCATAGGAGGTGCGGCATGGTATCCTTTTTTGTACGGAATTTTATAACCTAAATTTTCTTCATCCTGTCCTGCACTCCACTCCGCTTCAGAGGACTCTAAATTGTAAAATGCCTGATCGGGACCTTGATAGAAATTTACTTTATCAAATAGATAAAATTCAAATTCAGGACCAACAACCATCTTCAGTCCCTTTTTAACTGTACCCAGATAGCTTTCGGCATCACCAGCAACTCGTCTTGGGTTTCTTGAATATGGTGCAATGTCCGCATCAACTTCCATGATGTCAGCAATCAATGATAATGTCGGACGGTCAAAAAATGGGTCGATAAAGCCTGTCGATGCAACTGGCATCAATATCATATCCCCTTTTTCAATTGCTGAGAAACCTGGTAATGATGAACCATCAACACCTACACCGTTTGTGAATAGGCTTTTATTTAATGATGAAATTGGAAGAGTGATATGATGCCATCGACCGGGGAGGTCACAAAACTTGACATCAAGAAATTGAACATTTTTATCTTTGGCGATTTTTTTTAATTTTTCAAAACTCATAACGTACTCCTGACGCTTGTGATTTATGTCACAAACAATGTACGTAATTTAATAAATTCAGCAAGAAAAATCAGTGTTGTTGTTTAACAAAACTTGAGTATAAAAATGAATATTTTAAAGGACTAATTTTGGTAATATCCTTATGGGCAAAGTTCTGGCGGGAATCCAGTGCTAAAGAGATACTTTACAAATTTTGTTAAATCTGTAATATCAATAGGTTTGAGACCACCCGAACCATCAAAATCAGCTTCAGCAATACAGCGTGGAGCGACACCATCATGAAATGAATATGCAACCAGATACATTAAGTCAGCAATATCTGTTTTGTTGTCAACATCAAAATCAACATTACCACGTCTGTATTGGCAACAACATAAATCTCCGACTCCATCATTATCACTATCATTCTGAGCAGGATTATATCTTTTAGGACAGTTATCAGTACTATTGCAAATACCATCTTCGTCAGGATCATTTAGAGGGTCATTCGGGCACTCGTCACAAACATCAGGGATGCCATCTGAATCTGAGTCTACACCAGCACAAATTAAAAAACAATACGGACCATCCCAAGTAGGAAATCCTTCAGGACCTGCCCACTTCCAAGTTCCAGATGGACGATAAAATGTAGAATCAAGACAAATTGTCTTCCCTAAACTAAGTTCAGTAATTGGACCTATTGTAATTTGGTAAACAACTTCATTGAAGTTTGCAGCAAGTCCAGGACCGAATAGTGCTGATCCACCAAATCCAATTGTATCAGCCCCAACACCATCGCTACTAAAATGATTTATTTGAAAGATCAAATCAAATTGAGAGCCTCCCATTGAACCTACAGTATCACCTCTTGAAGTCGTCCATGTTGCACCATCAGGTGAATAAATTCTGAATCCATTAGTAATTCCTGAATAGTGAATATCACCGCTATTAATTCTTATATTAAATCGAACTAACGCATTAGGTAATAAAAGAGAATCTCCTACCATACCTTCAACAGAGTCTAAAATTACGGTTTGAGAGAAAGTCTTTGGACTAGCCACAAGCAATACAATGATTAAAAATATAATTTTAAATTGAAATTTTATAAATATTTTTCTCATGCATCCTCCGAGTTGAATTCAAAAGCTATCTATTTGAAGAATATAACAAAATGTGTAGATTTGTCAATGATGAATAGAATATATTTCAAAATAGCCACCGAGCAGAATCGAACTGCTGACCTACTGATTACGAATCAGAAGGTTTCTATAAAAAATGGTTTGTTGTTACACAACAACTTATGAGGACGAAAGTATAGGTTAAATTATCAAATCAGAGGGTCTAAATAAATTGATACTCTTTTATTTAAAGCCACTAAAAACTTACTTGTTATAGATATGTTAATAAGGAACCTATGTCAATTAAAAACAAAAAAAGGCACTCTATAGTGTGCCTTTTTTTATAGTAACCTTTACTTGAAAGTAAACACAAATCTCTTCTACCAAATTTCTAAGAAACCTTTACTACCTCTTTGCAGATGTGTTGTATCCTTACCGAGATTCTTCATAAGTGCTTCCACAGAATCAACAACGGCATGATGTACAACTGTTGTCCAAGCTCTTAAATCCTGATGTATTAGAATATTATTAGGAGCTGATAAAGCATCGGCAGACCCAGTTAGTTTTGTTGATGCCCATTTTTTCAAAAAGTTAGGCTCTACAGTAAGGAAACGACAACAATCTAAATGAGTACCATAATCTCGAATACTAACGTACATATGATAGTCCTTAAATTGTTCTAAACTAATTATCAGAAAATCTCTTTTAACTTTTGAAAACATACCTGCACTTTTAACCTCTTCTATTCCCCAACTACAATCACCTGGAATTTCTGAATTTCTAAGTCGGTTTTGAATCTCTTCAAAAACCGTTTGACTGTTACCTGAAGCATTGTCTAATACCATAGCCCATTCATTAAGAATAGACTCTTCTTTTAGTGTGATTGACATTTCAATTCACTCCTTTTTATTAAGTTGTTTATTACCCAATCTGGTAGGAGTTAGAATCATTGGGGTCAATCGACACCCAGACTGGCTCGAACATATTTCCATTGTATATTTTCTCATAAGTTGTTATCCAATGAAATCGTTTCGCTTTCTGTAGCATTTTAAGCTTATCTGTTGCTTGTCTGATATTCTGTAATCTCTTATCTGATGTTGTGATATAAAGGCTCCGAAATCCTTTGAATGACTCTACTTCAAAGTCCTTAGAATATCTTTGATATTTACCATTCAGTAAGTAGTTCATGTAGAACCTTAAACTTTTCAACACTCCCTTATTCAAATTTGATACCACTTCAGTCCCCCTATCAATTTCAAGAAAAAACAAAGCCGATTTACCATTCTTCTCAAGAGCAAAAACTCCATCAGGAGTATGTGATATTTCTTCTCGTTCAGAGTGTATATCGCATATAATATCTTTGATATATTTTTTAACTCCTCCACTCTGCTTTTTTTCACCGAAATAATCAGGGATGAAACCAAGAAGATTAACTGATGATGAATCACAGGATTGTTTTAGAGCTATACGATAATCATTGATTGCCAAAAAATGTTGCATAAAATAATAATCTTTTGGATTTGTCTTTGAATTCATCCATTTAAGATCAACTAATCCAACTCCTAAAGATTTTGCGACAATAATCATTCCTTCTTGAGCAACACAGAAGATAGCTTCATCAATATTAGGTACATTAAATGAAAACAAAAAACCTACATCTTTTAATATTTTCATTCTACGATAGGCTGTTTGTAGTGATGGAAAGTGAACGGTCTGTATTTGAGATATTGTTAAAAATCGATGTTTGTATATAGTTAACAATATCTGACTATCTCGTTCAGTAAATTTAAAGGCTTTATTCCTCAATCAAATACTCCTTCAGGGTCAATGTCTGCTAATGGATCATCTTGATTATCATCTACTGCTACATCAGATTCTATAATACGTGGAATACCGTAGAGTCTTTGAGATTCAGCTATAACTTCCTCAGCCCTCTCCCTGTCAGGTCTATCACTCATTTTAGGTATAGAAAACGGAAAAGCAGATTTTCCAATTTTACAATATGCTTGTCCAATATTAAGCCGTAACAGTTCTTCAGTAGGTAATAATTCAATATCAAAATCATGTAGTGATATAAATTCCTTAGATAATTTAGAAGCATCTGACTGAGAAACTTGGAAACTTACTAATGTTGAAACATTACCTAATATCTCTCGAAGTAGGTCTGTTGAAAGTTGTCCAGTCTGCTGATGAGCTAATATCATCCCTAATTTATATTTTCTGGCTCTTGATAATATCTTTTCATATGACTTTGATGATGAACCACAAAAATTCTGAAATTCATCCAAATACAGGTAAAATGGTTTTCGTTGTGTTTTTGAGACATCTGCTCTACTCATGGTTGCTGTTTGAAACTTTGAGACTATCAGTTGTCCAATTAACTGACTGGCAACCTCACCCAATATTCCATCTGAAAGATTAAACAAAAGAATTTTTCCGTCATCCATTGCTTGTCTGATGTTCAATATTCTTTTAGATAAATCTGACTGACTTAGATTTGTATTCTTAGGCGGACATAAACAATTCCTGACGTTCTTAGCTCTTACAATTCTACCTATTCTGTTGATTATTGGTATATGAGAATCTTTTGGTAGTTGATTATATGTTTTCTCAAAAAACTGTCTTGTCTGTTCATCATCTGTTGTATGTATTATTTCATTTCTATATGAAGAATCGGTTCTGTCCAATAATGGAGCAAAATCAAGTAAAGTTGTTTCAGGTTTTTCTACTAATGCATACAGAGCATGACGAAAGATTTCATCCATTCTTGGACCACCTTCACCTAAAACATTTCTAAATATTGTAAAAGTCTCATCTACATGTAGATCAATATCATCATCTTCATCAATGTGCAAAGGATTTAAAACTACAGGAAATTCATAATCAGCAGGATTGAAGTATGTTACATCTTGAATTCTTTCTTTTGGTATAAAGGGAATAATTTCATCATTGAGCATTTCAAATTCAGGTGCTAAAACTCCAAGTCCATTACCATCTTGTAAGTCTTGATAAATAAGGTGCCTGAGGAAATTAGTTTTTCCATAACCTGACTTCCCTATTATGTAAATATGTTTATCTCTGAATTGATTAGGTAGAATGACAGGAATCTTTGAATTCCCTACACCTTGATAGCCAAGATTTAAACCATCTGTGTTAAGAATACGTTCAGCAATAAATTCTTCTAATTCTAAAGGAGTAACTCCATTTTCAATCAATTCCTCAATTTCATGTTTAGAAACAACAGAACGAGCGATATAACCGTGATAATTCGCGAAGTACCTGACAACTTCTTTACATTCGGAGAGTCGTCTTGCTTCTGCTTCTTGTACTTCGTACAGTTCTTTTCTTTGGAGTTTTTTCTTTTTTACATGGTAGCGGAATATGACAAAGATGATTACATAAAGTATAAAAACTACATATATTTCAGCATTCAAAAGCAATCCCATCCTTACAATTCTCTTGTATAATAGATGTATATCGGCTGTATAATAGGTTTCTACACCCATAATAACAGAATGTCATATAATTCAAGGAATTAGCTTAATTCGAACACTCCAACTAAACTATATATTTGATAGTTTACAAATTGATTAGCAATTTAACTTTCATTAAAATCTACAATTTCAATTGAAGATTGTTCATAATTCTCAATAAACACTTCTAAATCTATTGTGTCCGAGTCATTGAATATCTGGTCTGAATTACCTGCTTGTAAGATACCGTATAAATCAGTAGAGGTACCTTTCCATATTTTAATTTCTGATAATCCATTATTTGTAACAATTGCCTTTTTAGAAGGTGGAATGAGAATCTTTTTGATAGACATGCTGATTCCTTTAATTAAAAAGTGAAAGAAATGAAGTTCGATTCGGCATTTGAGAGGGTCGAGTTGCTATTCTACCACCGAAACATTCTTCTAAATACCTATTTGTAATAGAATTCATCGCAAAAACAGCGAGATGTGAAGCACCAAATTCAGTTGGGTCTAATATTGTTGAATCTTCAAATAATCCAAAGTTTTTTAAATCAATATCAGAACAAATCTCAATCAGTATATCTTTTACTATTGATTTATCGCTAATTGGATTAATTGTACAAAATGAATTATTTTGACTTTGCATAAATTTAATAAGTTCTTCTGTGGCTCTGTACCATATCAATTTTAAAAGTTGAGCTATTCTATTATCACAGAAAGAACATAAAAATGAGTCCTGACTTCTGTTTCGAGACCTTGCATAATCACAAGAATATATATCATTCCCAATGGGTTGCCAGATTGGGTTCGCACTTTCCCAAAAGAAACATACAGATGAAATAATTTGAAATTCCTGTTTCAAGGTTTCTTTAAAAGCCTCATTAGACTCATCAGCAACTTGGAACCAGATTTCACAATGAGCAGTTCTACTTCCACTCACTATTGATGTTATTCCAATATTTCTAATATCATTACCTTGAAACACATTGTCATTCGTATAACTTTGATAAGTATCAAGGGGCCTACCTAAGGGACGAATCATTGGCAAGATTTTATCTGAATGTTCAGAAGTCATAAGATTTAGTAAGATATTCATGGCTCCTTCATGATCTGAATCATTAAACCTATTCCATATTACTAAATGTAAATGTGTTTTGGGTGTAAAAATATCAGATAATAAGTCCATAACTATTCACTCACCAATAAGCCAACTAATAGAAATCCTCCTAATGCGATAAGAATAGCATCTTTGTTTTCTTTAGAAGTCTTTTTATTATTTAAAAATTCAAGTAAATTTTCCATTGCTACATGTGAATTATTCGGATCAAATAAAACATATTCTCGTCCTTGTAGCATTGCAAGATTCTTATGTTCAAACCCAGGAAAAACAAACGGTATGACCAATTTTTCAACTCCTTCAGCAAATCCAATCTCTTGATGTACATATGCGGATGATTGACTATCCTTAGTAAGTAATACAAGCATAGAATTCGATTTTTGAATTTCCTTTTTTACTTTATCTGAAACAAAATCACCTAATTGAGGGTCACGTTCAAAGAGATACACAGATACACCTATAGTTCTAGAACAATTTACAATCCATTGGGCAATTTTTATATCTTTACTAGCATGACTTAAGAATACAGAATATGACATAATTCTCCTTTTTTGATTACAAAATAGTATTTATTTGTAAATTGTCAATAACTCAACATTATATGATTGTATGTCAAAGGAGTTTAGTTTACAAACCAAACCCCACTATTCAGTATTGCGACAGCTTATGATGGATGGAAGCTCTCACAACCAGAAATTTTGTTACCACCAATAACAAATTCTGCTCCTACTTGACAGCAAGGTCAATTACGAGGGTTCCTAAATAATGGGGCTGGGACTATATTCTATTTAATCAAGCTAAGTAAGCTCTGTGATTTTGAAGAGACCCAAATATTCTCAAAAATTGATTTAGGATTATCTAAATGAAATGATTCGGGTGTTGTCAGCAAGAACAATGATTTAGAAGAGTACAGTTTGTTATTTATCAGTAGTTCATCTAATATGTTTGCAATTCGCCCTGAAAAAGTATTATCAACATCAATCGTTCCAGGAGTTACAATCAATACCTGAAATCCGTTAACCATAAATTCATATTTTTGATGGATTTTTTTCGTCTTGTAATAGTGTTGGTAACCAATCAACTTACTTCTGATATTACTTCTATTTGAAGTTGATACTATTGGTTCAGTTCCTCTGTCAATTTCCAAGAAGAAATGCTTGTCTTTACACCCTCTAATTCGTATTCCAAAGAACGCATCCGCATATATCGTATATTTTAGCTGTTCTCCTGACTTGTCAACTACAGTAACAAAGTCCTTAATTGAAAATCCTTGTTCCCATAACAACAATGCGACTTTTCCTTTTGAGGTCTGACAAGCTAATTCCAGAATGATGCGAAAGGTTGCTAGTTCTAAAGCATGCCTTAAATATGGTGATCTCACCTTGTTATTTTCTATTGCTCTATTTGTTATCTTTTGAGGTATTTGATATATTTCCTTAAGAACCATTGAACTATGCTTTCCAAGTCCATAGATAGCTCTAGGAGAGCCGTATCCCCTACCGTAAGGTAAATCTGTCATATAATGACGTTCAACATACTTCGCATCGTATAATTGCTTTAAACGCTTAAAAAGAGTTTGTCTCTTGAATCCATATCTTCTTGGGCGGCTCTTTCCGTCTTTACCTGTTGAATAGATACTTGAATTTGCTTGATTATTTGATTTTAATAGATACCAAAGGAGTTCAACGCTTAAAAACCTGTAATCATATAAATGTTTCAGTATTATGTAATCTCGTTCTTTAAGTTTAAGTCTGCTTTTCCTCATGTATAGAATAATGATTTTATCCAACTTGTTGGATTCCTTTGTAGCCCCCTCGTCGGAGGCGAAACTCGTCCTACAAACAGAATGTTTGTGGCTGACGATTTCAGCTGTCCGACTAATTAATTTCTTGGTTTGCTATTCCAATAATATTGGATGTGAGCAAACCCGAAAATGAATACAACTTGTTGTTTTCATTGAAGCCAAGACCTCTCTAGAACCTGTTCTGTTTTGACTCAGATATATGGTCAAAATAGAGTAGGTAGAGGTTGAAGGAGGGAATTAATTAGTCGGGCGGTGAACGACTGGACTATCCCCAATAAATACAGGGTATTTATTGTTTTAAAAGTAGAAATGATATGACATCAATTCTACTTTTTTAAAAGAAGTATTATTACTTCTTTTAATGGTTTTTGGGGATAGAACAGGGAGTTAAACCGACAAGACGAGGGGGCGTTTTTTTAACCAAGACCACATTGAATGTGGTCTCTATTTCTACAAGTTGATTTCACAACTAATCAATTGTAGAAATATTTTTATCTTCTTTATCGTACTTTTTCATTAAAAAGAAAAAGAGTGCTGAACGAGTTTTCTTGATCTTCTCATCTGGTACTTTCATTGTATCTTCATATGCTTTATTGATAGCAGTTTCTTTGTAGTGATTTACAACGTAAAGATATAGCTTAATATCTTTTTTTTCATTGAATGATTTTGCTAACTTGTGAGCTAATTCCTCTTTTTTGCTAAGTTTCTCTGACATAGATTTATGTTTTACTTTTTAATTCTAATTTTCGTTTATGCATTTCTTCTCTAATTTGATTGAATTGATCTAAAAATAATATTTCGACAGGACAGTTTAAGGCTGATGATAGCTTGAGAGCATTTATCAGCGATGGCATTTTCTGTCCCTTTTCCCAACGACATATATCACCTGCCTGCTCTACACCTAAGAGCTTGGCAACGTCTCTCTGACTGAGAGACCGCATATTGCGGTATCTCAGTATTTGGTTCGTATTTATCTTACGGACATTGAGAGACATACAGAATTATTTTTGTTTTTATTTCTCTTGCTTATTTAAACTAAAGTAATCACTAGGTAGTATCAATAAGCTGAAGTACCAACAAGATGTGGATAAGTAGGGTGAAATAAATGTGAAAGAGTTCATCATAAAATAATTCTGTGAATAATAAAACGGCTAACCTTAGCATAGAAATCGGTTTTTGTCAATGTAAACGTAAAAGAAAAGGAACAAGCAATTAAGCCTGCTCCTTTTTTGTTGAGGGATTACGGAGGGTAATTGTATAAAAATTAACTAACGTACGAAACTACCACCTACTTTAGTTGCCTGAGTAGGTGTATAGCGGTTCTTTGAATTACGAACAGCAAAACTTTTCTCTACATTTACAGGTCTTACAGAAAATATCCATTCAAAAGTTGTTTTCTTGGTCGGGTTATTAGCCGCATCTACTTCTGTTATTACATCATAAATAGCAAATATAACTGTACTAGCATTTTCTAAAGCTGACAGTTTAGTACAATCAATAGTAAGGTCAAGGGTTGTATGAGGCGTTAATACAGCCCGAAGGAGTTCATCTTTTGTTTGTTCATCAATCGGGATATTCTTACCATCTATAGTTAAAGTTGGTACTGCACCATGAAAACGAAGTACATGAGAGATATTATTGGTAATATTAAGTTTTAATAAGAGCCTGTTAGGCTCAAAATCTAAACGAACAGGCTTATCTTGTATTTCATAAGGTTCTGTTCCATCGCCTTTACTAAATATCTCAAATTTTTTCTTAATTGAACGTTGATACACACATTGTACTTCAACAGGTTCTGGAGCTATCGTTATAGTCACATTATCTTTGGTTTGTTCCCAAGGATACCCTTCTACAGGTTCAAGGGTTGGTTGGATGAGACTAAGGCTTTGACTAACTTCTTCCTTTGGTGCTGGCGGATTACATCCAAACACACAGAATATAACTAATCCGATGAAAATTAGTTGACTAAATTTAAACATAACACAATCCTCATTTTTAAAAGTTTTTCTATTTTCTACGATTCTAATTCTTTAAATCAATAAATTTCTGTAGGCTTCGCACTCCATTTATCAAATCCGTCTTTAGAGATATTGTATATAGTCTCTTTTTTTATATTCTTTTGTCTCCCTGCTTTCCATCTTCCACTAAATGAAACTTTTACTGGCCAGTACTGTTGCGTTCCTTCACCTTGGACTACACCAATTTCAATTATTTTAAAATCTTTTAGAGCTACTCCTCTTTTCTCTATCGAATTCTTGATTAGATCTTCAACAACTGATTTATCTGGAGCATTCGCACCACAACCGACAACTAGAAATAGTAAGGCTGATAAAAGTAACGATTTATTTATATGAATTATTGATATATTCATGTGATATTATCCTCATATTAAATTATGTCCTAAGTTTCTTATCAAACATCTGTTTGATGACTTGATTGTAATTATGTTTAATATCCTCCAAGCTCTCCTTTCCATAGACATCCCAAGTAGTACGAACTGACTCATGTCCAAGAATGGTTGATAATGTTTCTATACTTCCCTGCTTTTCTTTCCATAGTCGAGCAAAAGTATGACGGAACAGGTGACAGGTAATATTTTCATACTTAGGATTTGGATTCTCAACTCCTGCTTTTTTACCTGCGTTGACTATAATGCGATTTACTTGTCGGGTACTTAAACCTATTCCGCTTCTATTCTGAAAGATTGCTCCACTTGACCTATTCTCGAGTAAGTTTTTAAGGTTGTCTAATAACTCTTTGGGTATTGGAACTAATCTTTGCTTATTTCCCTTACCATGACGAATCAATAATAAGCTTTTATTCCATTGAATATCATGAACTGTTAAAGCAGTTACTTCAGCTCTTCTCATTCCCGTAAAGGCTAAAGTTTGAATCAAAATAGAATCTCGTTTTTTTAAACAAGATTTAATAATTTTGAGAACCTGCTTTAATGTTAGATGATATCCTGCGTTAGATAGGATTCTTTTTTTTAATTTTTGCTTATCAATAGTCTTTTTTCGTTTCTGTAAAGGGTTTAACAGACTAAAAAACCGTTGAATCAATTCAACGATAATTCTCTTGAGTCCTACTTTCCCTATTACAGGACATTTATCTGACATCATAGATTATTATTTAAGTTTAAGAATTAGCTTTGTATTAAAGGGATATATTGAGATTTATTACTAATATTGGAGTGAATTTGTAATTAATATAGTTGCATGCTAAGCTTGTGCTAAGAAGATAGAACGGCTTGTATTTTGTTGATAAACAGGAGGTTACAATGAATTAGAGAGGTCTTACTTTAGGGAAAGTAGGACATTGATTTAAAGAAGTCAAGTAATAAATGTCTCCTAACTTGTCCACAGAGAGTTGGTACTTCAGCCTATTGAGTCAATTGATATTTATCTGTACGATGTTTCTAAAAAATGGAAATATCAAAAGAAGCAAAAATTGAATTAAAACAAATACATCTTGAACAAACTGGTGAAGAATTAACTCCTCAAGAAGTAGAAGTTATGGCACAGGACTTATTCTACCTCTTTGATGCTATCTACCAACCTATCCCAAAAGATTAGTAACCTAACTATATGATAACATATTTTATCTATGCTCGTAAATCTACTGAGTCAGAAGATAGACAGGCTCTTTCTATTGAATCCCAAATAAATGAATTAAAATCACTTGCTGAAAAAGAAAATCTCATAATTGAAAAGGTATTCACAGAATCAAAATCTGCTAAGAAGTCTGGTAGACCAATATTAAATCAAATGATAAAAGAACTGAAACGAAGTAAAGTTTCAGGAATTTTGTGTTGGAAGTTAGACAGACTTACAAGAAATCTTTTAGACGGTGCTACTATCTCAGACTTATTAGAAAACGGAATAATCGAAGAGATTCGAACGCCAATGCAAACCTATAGGAATAATAGTGTAGATAGGTTAATGAGCGGTATTGATATGTTGTTTGCTCGTAAGTATGTTGATGACCTTTCTGAAAATGTAAAGCGTGGGATGAATGCTAAAGTTAAACAAGGTTGGATGCCTAATCGAGCTCCTATGGGATATGTAAGTGACAATGGTGAACAAGGGTTTAAGAAAATTATACCTGATCAAGACAGATTTAAGTTAGTTCGTAAAATGTGGGATATGATACTTTCTGAAAAATATTCAGTTTTTAAAATTACTAATATTGTAAATGATGAATGGGGATTTAAAACAAGAGGTACTAAAAAACTAGGTGATTGTCCTGTAACTACAAGTACGTTATACAAAACTTTTACCAATCCTTTCTATTATGGAATGTTTCGTTACAACAATGAAATACATCAAGGTAAACATAAACCTATGATAAATTTTGAAGAGTTTGAGAAGGTTCAACAAATACTGGGATACAGAAACAAGCCTAAACCTATAAATCACAAATTTACTTTCACTGGTCTTTTTCGATGCGGACTGTGTGGGTCAATGATTACTGCTGAACAGAAAATAAAGTATATTAAAGTAAGTAAAAGAAACAAAAGATATGTCTATTATCATTGTTCATATAGTCAGAATAAAAATTGCCCAAGACTATCAATTTCTGAAGATGAATTGATAAAGCAAGTATCGCTTCAATTAGAAAAACTCATTATTCCTAAAGAAATATTAGATTGGATATTTAAATTTTATAACTCTGTAGAATATCGTGAACAATTAAAAGTACAAAAAGAGATTGAAAATCTTAAAAGAGAAATTGGTACTAATGAAAAGAAGTTAAAAAATTTGATGAATTTAAAAATATCCCCTGAAAACTATGGGGACAGAATTATAACTAATGATGAATTTATAATTCAAAAAAATGAATTGGTGTTAGAAAAACAAAAACTTGTTTATTCATTGGGAAACTATAAAAATAAAAGTAATTTAGAAAATGGTATTAACGAAGTGTTTGATCTTAGTACTCATGCTCAAAATTGGTTTGTATTCGGTGATAATGAGACTAAACGTACCATACTTAAAAAGATCTTTTCGAACCGAGAAATCCTCAATAAAAATGCGGTGTTGAAGCCTAAAAGACCATTTGAAATCTTGTCTGGGGTATATCATGAGATGGAAAATAATCGAACCAAGAAAATTGCTAACATTAGGTTTAAAAAACCTGAAATTACACTAAATGACTCTCTTATGGTCCGATGGCGACCCAAGTTACTAGACGTTAGGACTGAGATTAGAAAAATGATGGAGTTATCCACAGATGATTTCAATAACTAGGATATTAATCTTCTTCCATCTCCATAGGGTATTCAACTGAGGTTGTAGAACCGCAACCTTCTCTTAGGGGTTGCTCTAGTGGTTTCCAATATATAAACTCTTTATTCTCTGTAGTTAACACTCTTGCTCCACGGTGAATCAAAGCTCTTATTACAGCTTTTCTAGGATGCTCTTCATCGTTTTCGTTTGCTGATATCATTGCAGAAAAAAGTTCTTCACCTTGTAGTGGTTCCGATTCTATCTTGTTTCCAACCCATAAATCTAAAATTGAAGATGAAATATTTCTTCTGGATCCATGGTGTGGCACTTGAAATCTAATTATCCCTGGCAACTGAATCCCAAGTAGAGTTGCAAAATTATAAGCTTCAGTTAAAGCTTTTACACCTGCATCTCCTGTAAGTAATATATTCTCATTACTTAGATTAGAATACTGAATTACACTCATTTCGTTTTCAGCACTAGTGCCTTCAGTTTCCCCTTTAAGATTCTCTTCTCCCCATATTGATCTAACATAATTAACAGCTTTTCTTACTACCTCATAAACTCTTCCCGCTATTGTTGCCTCACGTTCAGGTTCTGGAGTTTTTTCAGAGTCTACAATCATATCTAAGAAAAATTGAAGACTTGGAGACAAAACGGTAAATTCACCTATCTTCATTCCTTGAAGCGCTTCTTTAATTTCTATTCCCTCTTCATCCGCAATTTTTTCAAGATTTGCGATGTTTTGATAATTTTTTTTCAATCTTTGAGTTAATCCACTTTCAGTATAATCATACTCAAACAATGGAAGGAGTTCATTTATATAAACCCAAGGTCTATTCATCCAAAGAGTACCGACGTTAAATGTTTTCAAAATTGTTTCCAGCCCAGCAGCATGATCTCCATCAGGATGTGTCAAAACTACATGATCGATTTTTGTAACATTACCATAAACCTCCCCCGAATTGACGGACAGCAAGTTAAGAAGTATATTCCGTAATAGGAGGTGTCCAATGACACGAAGACGTAAATATGACCGTCAATTTAAGATAGAAGCTGTTCGTTTAGTAACAGAGAATGGTCGCAAAG
>JAJRQP010000345.1 GCA_024280195.1 Bacteroidota bacterium
TATGTGACTTTTCAATACGAAGATTTAAAGGAAGAATTGAACATTCCTGATACTGTAACAGGTAAGAAAGGGATTGCTGTAATTACTCCAACGTCAGTTGAAATCTTTGAAGAATACAAAACATTTGATTTTATACTAATTATGGCAACTATTCCTGGGCAATCAGGAGGTAAGTTCGATACCATTAACTTTTCTAAAATTAGAGAGTTTAGAAACAAATACCCTGGAAAATCCATTCACGTTGACGGAGGAGTTAATGCAGAAGTTTCTTTTATTCTTCGCAATATGGGAGTGACAAGCTCTGTGTCTGGGTCTTATTTATTCAATTCTGCAAGTATTGGAAATGCACTGATGAACCTGACAAAAAGAGATGTTGAGTCGCATTATTCTGTGAGTGATTTTATGATTCCGATTGAGGAAGCACCGCATGTCAAAATGAATGATTTAAGTTTTGCAAACGTTCTGAAGTCAATAGAACAAGGTAAATTAGGGTTTACAGTAGTTATTGATGAGAATGGAAAATCGAAAGGGTTGATTTCTAACGCAGATGTACGAAGGGCATTATTGATTCATTTAGACAATCTTAACGCAATCGCCCCAATGGAATTGCTCAATACAGACCCAATAACAATTGAAGATACAACAACAGTAAACGAAATGTTGCGATTGATAAAAAACAGCAAGTTTCCAATCACCTATTTACCAGTTGTTAGCAAAGATGGTTTTGCAAAAGGAATTGTTACTTTTGTAAACCTGATAAAAGGAGAATTATGATACTACATTTAAAGAATAATATTGCTCAAGATAGAGCAGAAGAAATAGCTAATTCAATCAACGCATTCTTGATTCATCAAGACGGAAAACAGGTGTTAATCACAGGTTCTGGATTGAAAGAAGTGCCAGCAATAATCGAATCGGATGTGGATGAGTTTTGGGTGTTTGATACAGATATTCAATTAGCATCAAAGAAATACCGTTCTGATAAAAGAGAAGTGAAGATTGGTAATACCATCATTGGTGGTGACACAAAATCGACTATTCTCATTGGTGGACCTTGCTCTGTCGAATCAGAAGAGCAAATCCGTCAGTCAGCAGAATTGATTAAAGGAATGGGGCTGACTACGCTTCGTGGAGGTTGTTATAAACCTAGAACGAGTCCTTATTCTTTTCAAGGAATGGGATTAGATGGTTTGAAGCTACTTGCAAAAATGCGCGAAGAATACGGTGTAAACGTAATTACTGAAGCACGAGATGCTACGCATATTGATGAAATCATCGAATATTCTGACGTAATTCAAGTTGGAGCTAAAGCAATGTATGACCAAGGAATTTTGCGTGCATGTGCAAAAACAAACAAGCCTGTTTTAATTAAAAGAGGATTTGGAACTACCTTAAAAGAATTTGTTCAGGCGGCAGAATTTGTACTTTCTGGAGGGAATGAGAATGTTATTCTATGTGAAAGAGGGTTAAGAACTTTTGAAACAAATACTAGGTTTACACTAGATTTATGCGGTGTTGCTTGGTTGCAAGAACATACCAATCTTCCAATTGTGTTAGACCCAAGTCATGCAATGGGATATGCTTATGGAGTCCCTGTTCTTTCTCGTGCTTGTGTAGCAATGGGAATTGATGGCTTGATTGTCGAGGCACATCCAAATCCTAAGGTGGCAAAATCGGATGCATCACAACAGTTGAATTTTAATGAATTTAAGCAATTGTTGAAAGATTTACAACCAGTAGCAAATGCTGTAGGGTATAATATGATATAATATGTTCTTAGAAGAAAATATAAAGGGATTATGCGATAAATTCGGGTTGGATTTTCTCGATTTTTTGAGTGATATTGACATTGATTCAGTAGATGAGATGACAGTAGCTGACCTAGAAGTTATCTGCGAAGAATATGATGCAGATATGCATTCTCTGTTATTTGGACATACTTTCAAAACCAATCATTTAAAAGCAAAAATTGATAAAATTAAGTTGCTTGTAATTGATGTAGATGGTGTAATGACGGATGGAGGAATGTATTTTACAGAAAGTGGAGATCAGTTCAAGAAGTTCAATACTAAGGATGGAATGGCAATCATTCATTTAACAAAGAATGATTTTCAAGTAGCAATAATTTCTTCAGGTTTTAAAGGAGAAGCTGTTGCAACTAGAGCTGAAATGCTAGGAATACAAAATTGTATTGTAAGCAGAACTCCAAAGATGGAAACACTTAGTGCATTGTGTATGGATTTAGATATTACATTAGAGAACGTTGCAATGATTGGCGATGATATCAATGATTTAGAGGTCATGAAGAAAATTGGCTTGGCTGCTTGTCCAAAAGATGCTGTAAATGTTGTAAAATCAAACGTTCAAATTATATTAAATAAGAAAGGTGGAGAAGGATGTGTTCGAGAATTCATCGACGAATACTTACTTGATGCACCAATAAAATAAGAGTATGAATACAATTAAGTTAGGCGTAATTAGAGAAGGAAAAGTTCCACCAGACAAACGGGTGCCTTTAACTCCGAAACAATGCAAGAATTTAGAAGCAGTTTATCCAAATGTGAAGATAACAGTGCAACCGAGTCCTATTCGAGCTTATTCTGACCAGCAATATTTAGATGAAGGTATTCACATGGATGAAGATTTAACGAACTGTGATATCATTATCGGAGTAAAAGAAGTGAATGAAGAGGATTTAATTCCGAACAAGAAATTCATGTTCTTTTCGCATACTTACAAGAAACAACCATACAATCGTGATTTGCTCAATGCAATTTTGGATAAAAAGATTCAATTGATTGATTACGAAGTTTTAAAGAATAAAAGTGGAAGAAGAATCATTGGTTTTGGTCGTTATGCTGGAATTGTAGGATGTTACAATGCTTTCTTAACTTATGGATTGAAGCACAAATTATTCTCTTTAAAAGCTGCGAATAAATGTGCGGATAGAAAAGAAGTAGAAGAAGAATTAAAGAAAGTTGTTCTCCCAAAGGATACTAAAATTGTTTTATCAGGATTCGGTAGAGTAGGGCATGGAGCAAGAGAGATTTTGGATTTGTTACCTATCAAAGAGGTTTCGCCAGAAGAATTTATAGAGAATGAATTTGATCAGGCAGTTTATACACAGCTAGAGGTAGGTGATTATTATCAACGCAGAGATGGGGCTAAGTTTGTAAAACAAGAATTTTACGACAATGCAGAATTATTTGAATCTACTTTCTCAAGGTATTTAAGTGTTGCAAATATGTACATCCCTTGTCACTATTGGAGCAGTAAAGCTGACTTTATTTTTACTAGAGAAGATTTGAAAGCAGAAAATGTAAGGTTATCAGTTGTTGCAGATATTTCTTGTGACATTGATGGACCTGTTGCATGCACACTTCGTCCAAGTAAAATTGCAGATCCAATTTATGGTTATAATCCTTCTTCAGAATCGGAAGATGATTTTATGAAAGAAGATGTCATTGCAGTGATGGCTGTCGATAATTTACCCTGCGAACTTCCGTTAGATGCTTCCGAAGATTTTGGGAAAGAATTAATGAAGGAAGTTTTTCCGTCTTTATTTTTAGAAGATACTGATTTAATTATTGCAAGAGGAAGTGAAACAACATTAGATGGCGAATTGTCAGAATATTTTTCTTTTTTGACTGATTACGTTGCGGGAAAAGAGTAATGTTATAATGTATAACGCATAATGTGAGAATATATAATGGAAGTTGATAAGGTTGAATGATTTTAACTTCTTAAACTCCTGATATTCTTAACTTCTAAAAAATGAATTAATATGTTAGAAAAAGGAAATAAAAAAGTAATTAGAGGTTGGGTTTTTTATGATTGGGCAAACTCGGTGTATAATTTAGTTATTGCCTCTGCTATCTTTCCAATTTTCTATAATAATATTACAACGAATCGTTTTCTTTTAGATAACAATTTAGAGATTCTTCCTGAAGGAATGGAGGTTACAGTTGAGTTTTTTGGTGCAACGGTATCATCTTCTGTATTGATGTCCTTTGTTTTGTCTGCATCGTTTTTGGTGGTTTCAATTCTTTCTCCGATGCTTTCTGGAGTTGCTGATGTATCAGGAAGTAAAAAGAGTTTCATGCAATTTTTCAATTACATGGGAGCAACAGCTTGTATTTCTCTTTTTTGGTTTCAAGATGTTCCTATTGAGGTTGGAATTCTTTCTATTTTTATTGCATCTATTGGTTTTTGGAATAGCTTGGTCTTTTACAATGCGTATTTACCAGAAATAGCAGAACCTAAAGATCACGACAGAATTTCTGCAAGAGGTTTTTCTATGGGATATTTAGGGAGTATGATTCTCTTAGTAATTTGCCTTGGAATTGTCATGTTTACAGGAGAAAATGGTTCTAATACATCTTGGTCGTTTGTTTTGGTTGGTATTTGGTGGTTCTCTTTTAGTCAAATTACGTATAAAGCTTTACCGAATAATGTTTACGGTAAGAAGAAAGAAAAAGGCGCAGTTTGGAAAGGATTTAAAGAACTTCAAAAGGTGTTTAAAGAGTTTGCAAAAACGAAGCGTTTAAAACGATATTTATCTGCATTTTTCTTTTTCAATACAGGGGTCCAAACAGTGATGATTATGGCAGTATATTTTGCCGATAAAGAAATTGAATGGCCAGAAGATGATGGGGGAGCAGGCTTAATTGTTTCCATACTACTCATCCAGATTTTAGGAGCTGTAGGTGCATTTTTAATGTCTAAAGTTTCACAGAGAATAGGAAATATTAAGACATTGAGTATTTCTGTTTCCATTTGGGTACTGATTTGCGTTGCCGCATATTTCGTGAAAACACCAACTGATTTTTACATGTTAGCAGCAGCTGTTGGTTTAGTTATGGGAGGGGTACAAGCAATTGCTCGTTCAACTTATTCTAAGTTTTTGCCAGAAACAACAGATCATGCAAGTTATTTCTCCTTCTATGATGTAACAGAGAAAGTAGGTATGGTAGTCGGTACATTTAGTTTTGGATTCTTACAGTTGTGGTTAGGTTCCATTAGATACTCGGTTGTTTCTGTGGCAGCTTTTTTCTTTATTGGACTAATATTACTATTTTTGGTACCAAAGGAAGAGACACTTTCTATTGCCAAAACCACTAAATAAAATAATTATGCCGTTAGATCAACAAGAATCGACAGTTTCTGAAGAAGCAAAAACAAGAGCAATTATTGCACACATCACTCCAATTGGATGGATAGTAGCAGTTGTACAAAATAGTAACGATAAGAAAGAATTTGCAAGTTTTTACATTAGACAGCTTCTAGGGTTAATACTAATCTCTATCGCTGGATCTATTTTGAGTACAGTTATTCCTTTCGTTGGATGGATTGTTCATGTTGGAGTTTTAGTAATTTGGATTTTAAGCTTAATCGGAGCAATAAACGGCAAAAAAGAATTAACACCAGCAATTGGAGAAATGTTCCAAGATTGGTTTAAAGGAATGTGAAATAAAAAAAGCTCTACTCACGGGGTGACTTTTAGTCACCCCGTGAGTAGAGCTTTTTTTGCTATTACTTCTTGAAAAATGGAAGCTTTACAATCTTCGCTTTAAGTTGTTTATTTCTAACAGCAATGAATATCTCACTGTCAACTAAGGCAAGTTCCTTTTTTACATAGCCTAATCCGATTGCTTTCTCTACAGAAGGACCCATTGTCCCAGAAGTGACTTTTCCAATAATATCCCCTTCAGAATCAACAATTTCATAATCATGACGAGGGATTCCTCTATCAATCATCTCAAATGCAACTAATTTTCTAGTAACACCAACTTCCTTTTGCTTCGTTAAAAAATCTTTGTCAATAAAATCTGCATCCTTCTTTAATTTGGTAATCCAACCAAGACCTGCTTCTAATGGAGAAGTTGTATCATCAATGTCATTACCGTACAAACAAAATCCCATTTCTAAACGCAATGTGTCTCTAGCAGCAAGTCCAATAGGTTTAATGCCAAAATCAGCACCTGCTTCTAATACCTTATTCCAAACTTGTTGTACTTCATCATTCTTGCAGTAAATTTCAAAACCTCCAGAGCCAGTATAACCTGTCGCCGAAATAATTGCATATTCAATCCCTGCAAAATCAGCAACTTCAAAATGGTAATACTTTATTTCAGAAAGGTCAATTGACGTTAAAGATTGCATTGCTTCAACTGCTTTCGGTCCTTGAATTGCTAGCAAAGAATAATTTTCGGACAAATCTCTCATCGTTGCTTCAAAAGAATTGTGAGAAGAAATCCAATCCCAATCTTTTTGAATATTAGAAGCATTGACAACTAAAAGATATTCCTCTTCTTTTATTTTATAAATAATCAGGTCATCAACAATTCCACCTTTACCATTTGGCATACAACTGTATTGAGCTCTACCAACCGTTAGTGTTGAGGCATCATTAGAACTTATTTTTTGAATTAAATCAAGTGCCTTAGGACCAGAAATTAAAAATTCTCCCATGTGAGAAACGTCAAATACACCAACTCCTTCACGAACTGTAATGTGCTCAGCTTTAACTCCTTCGTATTGCACGGGCATGTTGTATCCAGCAAATGGAACCATTTTCGCACCTAACGCAATGTGAATATCATTTAATGCAGTTTCTCTCATCGTTTTATTTGTTTTGTTCAAAATTAAAAGAATTTTTTTTCTAGAAATAATAAGTGCCACTTTATTTCATCAATTGTGCAACTTCTTTACCTACTAAACTCCCAATTGCTACCCCCATTCCTCCTAATCGAACACCGCAATAAATATTGGGAAATACTTCTTTTATAATTGGTTTTTTACTTTTTCCAACTCCCATTATTCCTGACCATTTCATATCAATTTCAATATTTTGTTCTGGTAGAATAACAGTTTTTAAAAGTGTTTTTAATTGATTGATGATTAATTCAGTGTTCTCTATTTTTGTAGTTGTCTCTCCTTTGAAATCGAGGTTGCGTCCTCCTCCTAAAAGAATTCGACCATCAATATTTCTAAAATAGTAATATCCTTGTTGGTAATGAAAGGTTCCTTTTATTTTTAAACCAGGAATCGGTTTTGTGACAATAACTTGTGCTCTGGCTGGCTGAACATCTTCCTGAGGTAAGAATTGTTTAGCATATCCATTGGTGCAAATGGCTACTTTTTTTGTTGAAATGATTCCAAAAATTGTTTCAATTTCAATGTGAGTATTCTTTTGCTCTATTTTTTTTCCTTCATAACCAAAAAGAACATGGATATTCGCTGCAATTACTTTTTTGAAAAAGGAGGCGTTCATTTTAGAGGTGTCAAGTTGACCTTCTAAACGGTTAAAAATACTTGCCTCTATTTTGTTGAATCCGAACTTTGAAGAAAGATTTGAATCAATAGAGTAAACATTTGTTTCGCCAGTAATACGTTCTATTTGTTGATTTAAATAATCTATTTGAGATAATGTCTTTTGATAGAGCTTGCTATTAATGTCTGAAATTAAATCCCAAGAACCGTTAATTTCTAATCCTAATTCTTTGTCACCAATTAAGGATCTTAAGTTTTGCAATCCTTCCCATCTTTTTTTTACCGTCTTCCAAACTTCCTCTTCTGGAATATTTTCTAAGTCGTCAATTAATTCTGTTGCACTCCCAAAACAGGCAAATCCAGCGTTTTTAGAACTAGCGCCAGTAGGAAGGTTACCACGCTCTAAAATAACAATCTTGGCATCAGAATGGAGCTTACGAAGTTCTAAAGCAGTTGAATAACCAACGATTCCCGCACCGATTATAAGGTAGTCTATTCCTGTGAAAAGTGATTTTCTTTCCCAATAACTTAATTTTTCAATATCTAGCATGGTCTTTGTGTATGTTTTTCTGAACTATTTTAACCATATTTGTATAAAATAATTCAATCAAATTTAAACCTTTTCTGTAACTCGTTGTACAGGATTACGTTTAAACA
>JAJRQP010000346.1 GCA_024280195.1 Bacteroidota bacterium
AACTATGTTTTCGTTTTTTACAACGCAATGGTCATTTTTGCGAAGAAACATTTCTCTGGAAAAAATGCCAACCTATTTTCATTCTTAATCAAAATTGCCATTTATTTGAGAGCATTTCTTGCACTGTCAGTTCGTTTTATAAAAGCAATGACATTACCTACAATTGATGGACTCTACATTATTACGGGTTTATACGCGCTGACTAATTATTGGCGACTGCAAAGCATAGACTTTCCTGAAGAATTAATCATCTACTCCATTCCTACATACGGTATAATTTGGCTGCTTTCCAACTTCTTTAACGGCTCTTACGATACGCCATATAGACTGAGTACGTTTTTTAAAGGAGTCTTCTGGGGCACAATAATTATCCTAATAGCCTATGCTATCCTACCAAAACCATGGAGATTTTCTCGGCTTTTTATTTTCATCGGGGCAGGATGGGTTTTGACCTATTATTTACTTTCTCGCCTCTTCCTTCACATTGCTATAGGCAAGAAATTTAACCTCAAATTTGAGGATCAAAAGCATTTTGGAATCATTAGTAATGAAGAAGAATTTGATAGAATTAGATCATTCATTCTTCAAACCAATGGGAAAGTTGGGTCAATTAAACAATTATCCATTGAGTATTCAGAAGAAGAAATAACTCAACTTGATGAAATCATTTTTTCTTCCGCAAGTATTCCTTACGTAAAAATAATCTCTAGCATCGAAGCGTTAAAGAAACACAAACTTGACTTTAAGATTGCTCCTAAAGATGCCGATTACATAATAGGAAGTAATTCTATTGATACAGCAGGCGATTTATACGTATTGAATTTAAACAACCTCGTCAGCCCAGAAAACAAAAGAAAAAAACGACTCTTTGATTATTGTTTCTCCTTACTGTTAATCATTTGTTCTCCACTTATTATCTTTTGGTTTTCGAACAAAGGGGCATTTTTCATTAACATGTGGGAAATTCTAATCGGCAAGAAGTCATTCATTGGTTTTTCGGAAGAAACAACAAATAAAGATGTTCGCCTGCCAAAAATAAAGCAAGGAATTCTCTCACCTATTGACAGTGTTAGTATAAAGACACCTGAAATTCAAGATAAATTGAATCTTTTGTATGCAAGAGATTACTCTATGCGCAAAGACTTTTCAATTCTTTTAAAAGCTTGGAGAAAATTAGATTTATAAATCCAACTTAAACTTTGCTGACCAAGAAAATTCGGTTATTTTTGTAATTGAAAATTATTGATAACAAGATTATATGTCACAAATTGAGATTAGACTTCCTAAAATGGGAGAAAGTGTAACTGAAGCAACAATTACAAACTGGTTAAAAGAAGTTGGAGATACTATTGAAATGGACGAACCTTTAGTAGAGGTAGCGACAGACAAAGTTGACAATGAATTGCCATCAGAAGCAGAAGGAACACTTATCCAGAAATTTTTTGAAGTAGATGAGGTGGCTCAAGTTGGAGACGTTATCGCATTAATTTCAACTGATGGGAGTTCTGCAATAACTGCAACAGCAGAGTCAAAACCTACCGAGGTTGTTGCAACTAAAGTAGAAGCAACTCAATCTAACGGAACGCCTTCTACATCACTAGAAAAATCTACATCTGGAAAATTCTTTTCTCCACTTGTAAAAAGCATAGCTGAGAAAGAAGGAATAACTATGGAGACATTAGAGACTGTTGCTGGAACAGGTCAAAATGGACGTGTCACAAAGAAAGATATGTTAGCTTTTATTGCAAACGGAGCGCCCGCTGCAGTAAATACAACACCTTCTGCTCCAGAAAAAGAAACAAAGAAATCAACTCCAGTACCTTCTGGTGGAGGATTCTTATCCAACATAAAAGAGCCAATCGTTATTGCTGGTCCAGATGACCAAATCATTGAAATGGACAGAATGCGTAAGTTGATTGCTGACCACATGATTATGTCAACGCATGTTTCTCCACACGTAACTAGTTACGTTGAAGCAGATGTGACTAATATTTGGAATTGGAGAAAGAAAGTGAAAGATGGTTTTGCTAAAAGAGAAGGAGAGAACATCACATTCACTCCGATATTCATGGAAGCAATTGTGAAAGCAATCAAAGATTTTCCAGGTGTCAATGTTTCTGTTTCAGGCACTCAAATAATTCAAAGAGGACACATCAATATTGGTATGGCTACTGCCCTACCTTCTGGGAATTTAATCGTTCCAGTAATAAAGGATGCTGACAGAATGAATTTAACGGGGTTGACAAAATCCGTTAACGAATTAGCAAAGAAAGCAAGAAACAACAAATTAAAACCTGAAGACATTCAAGGCGGTACATATACAGTAACCAACGTAGGTACTTTTGGAAATGTTATGGGAACTCCGATCATTAATCAACCGCAAGTTGCTATATTAGCAATCGGAGCTATTAGAAAAGTTCCTGCAGTCATTGAAACACCTGACGGAGATTTTATCGGAATCCGTTATAAGATGTTCTTGTCTCACTCATACGACCACAGAGTTGTTGATGGAGCATTAGGAGGAATGTTTGTAAAAAGAGTTGCTGATTATTTAGAGCAATTTGACGATAAAAGAGAAATATAAATATAAATTTAACCAATCACTATGAATAATTTTAAATCACTATTATTAGCTATCCTTCTTCCATTTCTTGGTTTTTCACAAAACACAGAAGTTGAAGTTCGAGAAATGACACAAACTGCTAGCGAACAAGAACTCGTTGTTGAAAGTTCAAGAATGATGCAAGAACGTTTTAACTTCTTAGCTGAAATAGTTGTAGACAAACTCATTACAATCAACCCTTTAAGTCCCAATTACAGTTACAGAAAAGGGTACTTACTTTTGGATTCAAGACAAGATTACGAGCAAGCAACTCCTTATTTTGAGACGGCAATTACAAATATGGATAAGAATTATGACATGTATTCTGCCAAAGAAAAAAGTGCTCCTTTTGATGCCCTTTACTACTTAGCAAAATGTCATCATCTGAACGAGGATTTACCAAAGGCTAAAGAATTTTACCAACGTTTTATTGATAACAGCAATAAAAAATCTGCTTTAATCCCAATGGCTCAGTTAGGCTTGGAACAATGTGACATCGCAAAATATAACATTGCACATCCTAAAACTGCAGAGGTTAGAAATATCGGTAGCGTTATTAATTCCGACAAGCCTGAATATTCTCCAGTAGTTTCTTTAGATGGAACTTCACTTTATTTTACTTCAAGAAGGCAATGGGAAGACAAAAGTTCGGATGCATTTAGAGACCCCTTATTAAATGATTTTCCAGAGGATATTTTTGTGAGTTTTAAAGACTTTGAAGGAGAATGGACAGAACCTATGAAATTAGCTTTTTGTGATAGCGAATTGAATGAAGCAACAATTGCTGTTAGTTCAGATGAACGCCAAATTTACGTTTACGAAGACAGATCTGGAGGTGGTGACATCTACTACTCCAATTTTGGTAAAAATGAATTTGAGGAGCTGAACAAGCTTTTATACAACGATGTAAACACAGATGCATGGGAAACACATTGTACACTAACACCTGATGGACAAAACATGTATTTTGTTTCTGACAGAGAAGGAGGATTTGGAGGAAGAGATATCTACCGTATCGTTAAATTACCTAATGGAGAATGGAGTCAAGCACAAAACCTTGGTCCAGAAATTAATACCCCTTACGATGAAGACTCACCGTATATTGCCGTTGATAATAAGACTCTTTATTACGCAAGTAATGGACCAATAAGTATGGGCGGATTTGATATTTTCGTCACTTTCCGTGATGAATCTAACAATTGGTCAACTCCATTAAACATGGGGTATCCAATTAACTCTACAGGCGATGATATTTACTACACAACAACCGTTGACGGTTTAAAAGGTTATTTATCTTCTTTTAGAAAAGGTGGTTACGGTGAGAAAGACATTTATGAAATTAAAAATGATTACCTTGGAAATAGACCTATTAGTACATTAAGAGGTAATGTTGTCAATATTTCTGGCGATGTTTGCTCCAATGACTTTTCGGTGAAGGTAGAATGTCTTAATTGCGAAAGAGAAGAGGACAAAACTACTTATCCGAGAATCAAAAACTGTACTTACTTCAGTGTTCTTAAAAGATGTAAAGAATATACAGTTACTTATTACGAAGGAGAAACAGTTATTGGCACGGAATCTTTTAACACAAAGTGTAACTCAGAGAATGAAGAAATCAAGCGAACATTCTACTATGGTGATTACAACCTCATAGCAACTACTGCTGATAAGAACACCATGCAATTCATTCCAGGCTCTACTATAGAAATCATTGATCCAAAGAATGGAACTGTGCTCGAAACATTAACGACAGATGAAAATGGAAGTGTCAGTTCTACTATTCTAAATGGGAAGAAATTTGGAGATCAAGTAGCATTTGACATTAAAGTAACGAAAGAAGGGTATCTTACAGAGACTTATACCGTTAATGAAACATTAGGTAACAGTCCTGGTTTAAAATTAGATTACCTATTAACACCTTCACATGTTGGATCTTTAATCGAAATCAATCCAATTTACTTTGACTTAGATAAGTCGAACATTCGTCCCGATGCTGCAATCGAGTTGGACAAAATCATTAAAATTATGAACGAGAATCCAAACATTAAAATTGAATTAGGTTCTCATACAGATTGTCGTGCATCTAGAGGTTATAACAAAGCTCTATCTAACAGAAGAGCTAAATCCTCAGCTAGATATGTAAGGGCTCGAATTAACAATCCTAAAAGAATTTACGGAAAAGGTTATGGCGAATCTCAACTCGTAAACGATTGTGGATGTGAAGGGAACGTTGTTTCTGATTGCTCTGAAGAAGAGCATCAAGCAAACAGAAGAACTGAATTCAAGATTATTAAGAATTAATTATTAATAACTTACTTGGAAAAGCTCGACATTGTTCGAGCTTTTTTTTAATTTTAGAGTATAGTTAACTAACAGTGAATTTTAAACTAACGATTCTACGATTATGCTAAGCAATTTCAAAGCTATTTTAGCTTTAACGGTTGGACTTCTATTAAGTCTTTCAACTTTCTCTCAAATCACCGAAACTGAAATTAGAGAAATCGCTCAACAAGGTTCTGAACAAGAAATTTTAATGCAGTCTTCAACATTAATGTCAGATGGGTATCTTTATTACTCTGAAATATTAGTTGATAAATTAATCCAATTAAAACCTGAAAGTTCTAATTACAATTACCGTAAAGGTTATTTGATGTTAGAAATCAGAAAGGATTATGTTGATGCTATTCCTTATTTCGAAAAAGCAATTCTTGATACTGATGCCAACTTCGATATGTTTTCTACAAAAGAAAAAAGCGCTCCTACGGATGCTTTTTTCCACTTAGCAAGTTGTCACCACCTAAATGAAGACATTGACAAAGCTGAGGAGTTTTACAAACAGTTTCAAACAGTCTCTAAAAAGAAATCAGAATTATTACCTGTAGTAGAACTAAGACTTTTGCAATGTGCACAAGCGAAAGAAAAAATTGCAGCTCCAGTAAATGTATTTCTAAAAAACATCGGGCCTGAAATCAATACTGCTTATCCAGAATACAGTCCTGTTGTTTCTCTTGATGGTTCTGCTCTTTATTTTACATCTCGTAGAGACTGGGCAAAGAATGAAACAGATGAATTTAAAGACCCTAGAATTAATCAATATCCTGAAGATGTTTACGTTA
>JAJRQP010000347.1 GCA_024280195.1 Bacteroidota bacterium
AAAAGAAAATCGTCCCTATTATGAAAGATAAAATAGCTGTCCATATTCCAATTTTATTAATTCCTTTTTGTTTCATCTAATTGTTGGTAACAATCGGATATATGCACCATTACACATATCCACATTATAAATATAAGCAATTTTTTAGTATCTCAATAGTCAAACCTCTTCGCTCATTTTCTCACTAAAACACATCAATTTGTTAATAATTAACCTGCCTTAGGAAGGTTTACTACTATCGCGACTATTCTGTCTTGCGCACAAATATATTTAATCATTCTCTTCATAGTAATACGAATAATCAATCCCTTTCATAAACATTTCACGGTCATTGATTTTGTCAGTTAAAGCACTTTTCAATATGTCTTTTAGAGTATTGCTGTTTGTTGGACTTTGTGTCATTGCGCTCATGTAAGCTTGCTTGCTTATTTTGCTCCAATCAACACCTTTTTTCAAGCGTTTTTTTAGCACCAAATCTAACCATACTCTTGTGCTTCTGCCGTTTCCGTCCATAAACGGGTGCGCAATATTCATTTCTATGTATTTATCTACAATTTCGTCAAATGAATCTTCAGACATTGCTTCTATTTGCCTCAATGTTTTATCCAAAAAACGTGATGCAGCAAATTGAAAACCGCCTTTAGAAATGTTTTTTTGTCTAATTTGTCCAGCAAAATCATATAATCCACCAAATAAGTACGCGTGAATTTGTTGCAATCCTTTTATTGTCCCAATTTCGATATTGTTGATAAATGAACTTTCAAACAATGCATAGGCTTTTGTTTTACTTTTTCCGTCAATGCTTTCAGCACTATAAGTAAACCATTCAATAAATCGATTTGCTTTTTTGCTTGGAAACTCTTTACCTAATACAATTATTCCATCATAATCCAACACATCAGATAAACGCCATTTTCCGTCAGGTGCAACAATTCTCAACTGGGTAGTGGCACTAACCACTTGACTGTTTTCTTTTTTCAACTTGGCTTTAAGGTATTTCCAATAGTTGCGCGTTTTAGTGTAATCATTTTGGTCGGTAAGCACAGCAACAATATCCAACACCGAGAACCACCACTTGGAATTATTTTCATCCCAAACAGCACGCACCTCTCTGTCCTCAAAAAAACGTATGGATATTTTCTCTTTACTCATATTTTAAATTTCTGTCATTTGTCTGTTTACCTATAACAATTGGATACACATACCAATCCACATCATAAATATAGGCAATTATTTAATCTTTCAAAATCTCCAAAGTCAAACCTTTCTTCAATCCATTTTCTCACTAAAACACAACCACTCGTTAATAAATTATCTGCCCTTTCCTCATTTCTTTCTATAGACTGACTATTTTTACAACTCTGAAAAACATTAAACCTCATATCGTTGTCTTATACATCCTAGGTGTCTTGCTTCTATTGACTCCTGTTATGTTCCTTGTTCCTGAAAACGGATGGGATTTAGGCTTCACAAAGGTTAAGTTTTTATCGCAAGAAGATTACCTGCATCCGAAAGAACAAGAAAACACAGACATCACCGAAATCATTGCTGATATTGACACAACGATGGTTGCAACGGATATAGATTCACTTATTCAACATCAAAATGGATCTAACGGAGATATTGGTGAACCTACAGGAGGAGAATACGATGAGGATGCATCTACTGATTTGCAATTCGCTGATTCAGGAAAAGAAAATTTGCATAATTTCTTTACGAAGCTAGCGAATGTCGCTTCCAAAAGAGGAAAAATTTCAATGCAGCATTACGGCGATTCTCAACTAGAAGGAGATAGAATGACCAGCTACATTCGTCAAAAAATTCAAACGCAATTTGGAGGAAATGGACCAGGATTGATTCCTGCAACCAATGTTTACAACACCTTCACGTTTAAACAGACATTCTCCGATAATTTTAAAAGATATACGGCATTTGGAGGGTCTAAATTAGAGAATAGAATGTACGGTGCTATGGCATCTGCTTCACGTTTTACACCTGAATACACATTGGATAGTTTATTAACTCTTGATTCATTAACAGAACAAACGGGTTGGATAGAGTTTGGACCTAAGGCTGTTGCCTATTCTCGGGCAAAGGTTTTTAATAATGTAAAAATGCACTATAACAGTTGTGTTGCTCCTACTCTACTGCGAGTTTATCAAAACGGTGCAGTTATTCACGAAGAACAACTCATTGAAGATGGAGGTCAACATTCTGTGAAACTTTCTTTTGCGTCCACTCCAAATAGTTTGAAGTATGAATTCACGGGTAAAATTTCTCCCAATATTTGTGCATTCTCACTGGAAGGAGATTATGGCGTTCAGGTTTCTAATATTGCGATGAGAGGTTCTAGCGGAACGGTCTTCAATAGAATTAAAAACAACACTTTGCGAACGATGTTTTCTGAAACCAACACGCAATTGGTCATCATGCAATTTGGTGGGAATTCTGTCCCATTCTTTAAAGACAGTTCTGGAGTTACTGGATACGCCAATTGGTTCAAAAGTCAAATGAGAACCGTTAAAAACTCAATGCCAGGAGCAATGATTGTTGTAATAGGGCCTAGTGACATGTCGCATCTCAATGAAGGCATCTATGAAACCTACAAATTCTTACCTTTTTGTGTAGCAGAAATGAAACGAGTAACATTGGAATCTGGAGGTGCTTTTTGGAGTTTGTACGCAGCAATGGGCGGACGAAATTCAATGCCTTCTTGGGTAGAAAAAGGATTGGCAGGAAAGGATTACATCCATTTTAGCAATGGAGGCGCAAAATTTGCTTCGCAGATGTTTTACGATGCATTTATTGCAGAATATGCGAAATGGAAAAGTCAGAATAATTGAGAATTAATATCCTCATATCATTTATAGCAGTGATGTTAATTACTGGTTCTCTTCGGTCTCAAGATTCGTTGAGTAACTATCATTTTCATGACTTTCGGGATATGGATACTTCTTTACGTTCCACTTATCCTTTTGTAAATTATTCAAAAAACAACTTTGAATTCTTCACTAAAGAAAGTCCAAATTTTAAGACATTCTATAATAAGTTGGATAAACTCATTACAAAAAAAGAAGGTAAATTGAACATGTACCACATCGGAGGTTCTCATTTACAGGCTGATATCTACACCAATGATATTCGCATGGATTTACAATCTCGATGGGAAGGTCTTACCGGAGAAAGAGGTTGGGTGTTTCCCTTTGATTTAGCAAAAACGAACAATCCTGGTAACTATGAATTCTCTTCACCAAATGCTTGGAGAGGACTAAGAAGTGTCGTCCATAAACCCAAAAAAGTAGGCTTTGATTACGGAATTTTAGGTTGTGCTGTGACATGCGCTGATTCTGCAATGATTATCAAATTTAAACACGATAGAACGACCTCAAAACCACCAATGAATCATTTGAGAATCTTCCATAACATTGGAGAGTTTCCGTATTGGTTGCATTTCGGAGAAGATGAATTATTGGTCGGTCGAACTGTTCACAACCCTGAATTAGGTTCTACCGATATCTATTTCACGGATTATATAGACACCTTCAATTTGCAATTCTGCAGAACAAGAAACGAAGTTCCAGAGTTAGAAATTTATGGCTTTTTGATGATGAATGACGAGCCTGGAATTTCCTATACGGCTATAGGAATTAACGGAGCAGGACTCTATACTTATCTTCGCAATATTCGTTTTGAGGAGCAACTAAAAACCTACCCACCCGATTTCTTTGCCTATTCTGTTGGTACAAATGATGGAAACGTTCCTTACAAAGATTTTAAACCTGAAGTTTATAAGCGTAACTTAGAGAAAATGATGCAAATGGCATTGCGTGCAAATCCAGATTGTGCATTGCTGCTGACAGTCCCGAATGACTCGTATTATCATAGGAGGTATTTGAATAAAAACATCGCAAGAGAACGAACGGTGATAATTGAGCTTGCAAAAGAATACAATATGGCCGTTTGGGATTTATACGGATTGATGGGAGAATTAGGTTCTTCTAAAACATGGAGAAATAATAAATTGATGCGAAGTGACATGATTCATTTTACATTTGAAGGCTATCATTTTAAAGGAAATTTATACATTGATGCTTTGTTAAAATTTATGGATCAATTTGAAGAAATAGAAACTAAAAACGAAGAGAATGGTTAACTGGTTGACATCCTTTTCTTTTGACTTGGGAGAATTCTTTCACCGA